>BNTO01000048.1 GCA_025996655.1 Alphaproteobacteria bacterium | reverse complement strand
GAGGAATTTCGAGACGAATTGCCTCCGTCGTTCGGGCGTTCCTGTGGTAAATCTGTCTCCTAAAGCCTCCTTCCACACTTCATAATCTTGCTCAAGAATTATACAACAAGAATTTGGGACTAGACATGTAGGAGATTGGAAAGCCGGCTTGCAGGACGGCCAAGGCGTGTATACCTTTGCAGATGGGCGCGTATATGACGGACAGTTTAAAGAAGGAAAAATGGACGGAACGGGGATTTTGACCTACCCGAAAGACGATAGCTTCGGAAGGAAAATGTATAAGGGAGGTTTTGTAAAAGGCTTGAGACATGGCAAGGGGACTTTAAAATTTTCTAACGGAGGTAAGTATGTGGGAGACTTTGTGAACGACTTAAGGGAAGGGAGCGGTGTGCACACCTACGCAGATGGACGCGTGTACGATGGACAGTGGGAAACAGACAAACACCAAGGAAAAGGGATTTTGACATATTCTGAATACGATACATCCGAAAGGAAAAGGTACGAGGGAGACTTTGTGAAAGGCTTGAGACATGGTAAGGGAACTTTAATATTTTCTAGAGGAGGTAAGTATGTGGGGGATTTTGTGAACGACTTAAGGGAAGGGACCGGTGAGCACCGTTACGAAGACGGAAGTGTATACGATGGAAAATGGCAATCAGACAAAAGGCAAGGACAGGGGACTTCGACAAGCTCTAGCGGAGATACGTACGTAGGAGAATGGAGAAACGACTTGAAGGAAGGCGAAGGCGTAATGACATACGACGACGGGCGCGTAAATAAAGGACTCTGGAAAGACAATAGACCAGATTGGGAATAGACCTAAGGCATGGTCGGGAGTTCCTGAAAGATAAGACAGGAAGAATAACCACCATAAGGAGATGGCATCAAGGCGGCGAGGGTTATGAAGGAGAGGTTAACGATGATGGCCAACTTCACGGAGGGGGCATAATGGTGTACCCAGATAAAACCAAGTATGCTGGAACTTGGGTGAACGGGAAAAGGGAAGGAAAAGGAAAACTTATATTCAAAGATGGACGGGAAGGTGAAGAGTTGTGGAAAGCAGACGCCCCAGCGATATCTAAAAATAAAGCTCCCCTTCCTGCGGCTTAGAAAATTGGGACAGGCAGGGCAGTTTAGTCCTCGGCGCATAGCGAGCAAAACTTGTATTTTACAGTTTATGAGTGATACATTGGGATAATGAGTTTTATTTTCGGTTTGCAAAAATTCTATGAAACACACCTTTCAACCAAGTCTTCTTGTCCGGAAAAGGCGCCATGGCTTTAGAGGCCGTATGGCAACAAAAGGTGGACGTTCCGTTCTTTCTTCGCGTCGCGCCAAGGGACGGAGAAGATTAGCTGCCTAGATTTTGTTGGCATTACCGTAAGTCCGTCCCACCTTCTAAAGGGATCTTGTTTTTCGTTCCTCGCTCGCTTATACTTACAGGTAGATTTTTAGTTTCGTTCCTATCGTCTAGCGGTTAGGACTTCGCCCTTTCAAGGCGGTAACACGGGTTCGAGTCCCGTTGGGAACACCACGCTTGACGCTAAGAATCAGACACCCTACCAAATTTTTACAAGGATAGATCATGGCCGTTCCTAAAAAAAAGACAACAAAATCAAGACGTGACATGCGGCGCTCACACGATAGGCTTGCGCCTATTTTTTTAGTCGAGTGCGAAAGTTGCGGCCAAAAAAAAATGAAGCATCACATGTGCAAATATTGCGAAACCTACCACAACAAAGCCGTGAGGAAGGCGCCCCTTGAAACTCCAGAAGATGAGGAATAGGCTCGTCCCAGAGAGGAGAAAAGAGAGGTCATGCCCGAAGTCGTTTTAGCCATCGACGCCATGGGTGGAGATTTTGGCCCGTCTGTGATTATAGAAGGGGCCCATTTGGCTCTTTCTTTTTTTGACGCAAACGCGTTCTCTCCTTTAAAAGGGAATCATGCCGCGTCCCCCAAAACGGATGTTCATTTCGTTTTTTTCGGCCAAGAACGAGAAATTCGCTCCGTTTTGACGCGCTTTCCCAAAGTTGCAGCGATGTCTTCTATTGAGGACGCCCCTGTTACGGTGAACAATCACATGAAACCGCTTGACGCGCTGCGCCACAAAGAGGATTCCAACCTTGGCAAAGCGTTGCAATCCGTCGCCGACGGACGGGCACAAGCCGTAGTTTCGGCAGCCAATACGGGCGCCTACGTCACCTTGGCCAAAGTTATTGTGGGTACGCTTGCGGACATTGAACGCCCCGCGATGTCCGCCGTTATGCCCAACATGAAAGACCGTTGCGTTATTTTAGATGTCGGGGCAAATGTGGAGTGTTCCTCCGCGCTTTTGGTCAAGTTTGCGCTGATGGGAGAGGTGCTTGCGCGCGTTCTCTTTCGTAAAGAAAATCCCGTCGTGGGGCTTTTAAATGTGGGTTCGGAGGAGATGAAGGGCAACGCGATCGTTCAGCACACAGGCCAATGGCTTCATCACATCCAAGAAATTTCAACGCTCCGCGAAAGCTGCCTTCCGTTTCATTTCCATGGCTTTGTGGAAGGGGATGATATTTTTAAGGGCGTTGTGGATGTTATTGTGACCGATGGATTTTCAGGGAATATTTCGCTTAAGTCTATTGAAGGCTCTATGGTGTTCGTTTTTCACCTGATGAAACAGGCGGCGAAATCTTCTTTCCTGAACAAAATGGCGGCTTGTATGACCATCCCTACCGTAAAATACATTAAAAAGATCGTGGACCCGCGCCTTTATAACGGGTCGGTGTTCTTGGGCCTCAAAAAAATTGCGGTCAAAAGTCATGGCAACGCGGACGCCTTTAGTTTTTCTCAGGCGATCTGCGTCGCTGCCAACATGGCCCTCTCCAATTTTTCGGATGACATTGAGCAAAGGCTCAAACTCTGCGTTGAGGCGTAGAATTTAAGAAAAACATAAGAGAGCCCTTATTTCCAAGGGCGGAGAGAAGTCGGGAAGGGTTTGGCTAACGGAGGCAGGTTGGTTCGTCGAAGGAGAGGCCGATAAGGCTGGTTCGCTGGAGGTTGGTCCCCAGGCACGAGGAGCGGCGCTGATTGTGGTGCCATTGCTAACCCGCCTGAGCTTGACGAACTACTGGAACTCGAAGAGCTACTGGCACTAGAAGAACTCAAAGAGCTACTGGAACTCGAAGAACTCGAGCTACTGGAACTCGAAGAACTCGAGCTACTGGAACTCGAAGAACTCGAGCTACTGGAACTCGAAGAACTCGAGCTACTGGAACTCGAAGAACTCGAGCTACTGGAACTCGAAGAACTCGAGCTACTGGCACGAGAAGAACCTGGCGCGTTCGATCCGTTAGATAGTAAAAGACGTTGAAACAACTCATTCAGTGGGTTTGCTTCCATGGCGCCAGCTTCGCTTAGAACACAGAAGAAAGCCTGGAGCAAAGGATCGCAAAAACTGAGAGCTTTCATAGGGACAAACTTGTATCCTTCTTCGTATCTTTCTATCGCCGGTAGTTGGGATACGGCCCAATACTGGCTCATGGACTCATAGCTAGGGTTTTGTGCAAGTTTGGCAAACAGCTGTTCTACAAGGCCAGGAAAAGCAAATCTTGGATTTTTTAGTCTTTCCTTGAATCCGTCTAACAAAACTCTTCCACCTTGATCTTTCAGGTTAAGCCAAGAAGAAATATTTATGAGAAACGCCGATAACTGCTTTAAATTTGAAATCTTTTTTACTTCCTCAAAAGCACTTCTTAACAATTCACCCGCGTTTTCACCGACGTACGTCGAGCCAGAACAATGATTAATCCAGGCTAGAGTTTCCGGCGAGAACAATATTTCCTTTCTTAAAGTCGTGTGGACTTGTGTTTTGTTCGCAAGCGTTTCCGTGTAAAGCAACTGAATCAATGTTTCTGGGAGCAAATTACGCGCAGGTACATATTCTATTAAAAGGCAAGGAAGAAGCTCACCGAAGAAGGTATTTTGGTCCATACGGTCCTTTAAGGATCGAGAAAAAGTCAGCTGAGGGGCAGGCATAGAAGGATCCAGGTGGTTGAACACCTCTTTGCACAGGGCATAATGTTCTCTAAAGGTTAAAGACAAAAGACGAAACAAAGAGACGTCCATGCCTGGTTCAAACATTCCACCGTCAAAAGGCTTTTGAAACAAGGTTTGATGACCGTCTTTTAGCCGACGCCTTTCTTTGTCTAAGAAGATGCAAGCTATAGCATGGCGGCGTAGTGCTCCACGAAATTCTTCTTTTTCCTTTTTTTTAGAAAAGTCAAATTTTTTAGGAAAGTCAAATCTTGGATCGCTAGCTGATACGAGCAGGTCAGCCCGTATGACTTGAATCAAAGAGATAAGATCATCCTCAAAGTGCTCACTCAGGTTACGCCCAGGTTCTAGCGTCCCTACCTTTTTAAGGAAAGTATTGCCAAAATCAATGAGAGTCATTTCTCGTACGTTATTATTTCTTTTGTCGGTTCTGATAGTCGCCATCGTGACAATATCTTTGCAACTATCCAACCAAGAACAGATGTACGACAGGCTCGTAACCGACATAGTTCCAATCATTTTTAGGGCTTTCTCATCAAACATAAGCCAGGCTTCAGTAGCCTCTCTTAGGTATTCGCATGGGATGCGTTGTCCGCTAAGGATCTCATACATTGTACGACCATATCCTTGATAAGAAAGCCTAACAACTTGTTTTAGTTTGTTTTCTCCCTTGGCGCTTTTTGATCAGCAAGGCGAACTGGATGTCTTTTGTTCTCTTCTTTCTTAGGTAACAAATCGGCTAAACGAAACGGTTTATAATGCCAGTAAATAGGAGCAAGCCATTCTTTATGAAATATGTTCCAAAATCTATACACTCCCTCTTCAAAGTGAAAGGCAACAAGAAGCAGAGCGTGTGTGTCTGTATTTTTGAACAACTCAGTGCCTCTTGGGGTCTGGTGGAGATCTCCTTCCTCTTTATTCTTTGGTATTCTAAAAACTGTTGAAAAATCCGGTGTGGAGGCTGCGTGAGGTGGATAAGGGATAATAACAAAATCATTGTTATCAAAGAGGTCAGTCAAAAGAAGCTTTAAACACTCAGCATCATTTTTTCCTTCGTGAAATTTCATTGCAAATACCACGTGCCCCAAGTTATTAAGAAATTCAAGAACAGGCACGGGCCCGTCTACTTTTTTTCTTACGTGTTCTCGATCTGGACAAATATGTTCCCACGTTCTTGTGCCCCATTTTGTGTTCAGATTTTTAAGAACTCTTTCTATAACCCGTCCAACATGAACCTCATTAAAGGGATTAAGATCCATCGGACAAAATTTAAGAGGAAGAGGAAAATCAAAAGGAACAGCTTGTTTCCCTTTCACTTCTCCTTCCCACTTGTCTCCAGAGGAAATCCCCAAAGAAGGGAAGAAAATTTCTAGACACAAACTTCCAGATACAAAGAATACAAAGCTTATCCGTTTATTTCTCACAAAAATTACTTATTCCTTTCCCCCTCAGGATACGCGTTATGCTTTTGTATTACTTCAAAAAGCAAGTTGACTATGGAAACCTACAGCGAAAGTTAATTTTTGGCTTCAGAATTCCCAGCAGAAAAGTGCCTTTCGAGGCAGATCTATTTTTGGATTCGGCTGCGTAGCGCCAGAAGAGTCCCTCCCTTCTTTCAGCCTAGCGCTTCATCTTTTCTCTTTTCAAGACCACAACTTCCCAAGATGGGCTTTTTTGCTGTGTTGCCGTCAACATCCCGCTCCCATTTCCGATGACATTGAGCAAAGGCTCAAACTCTGCGTTGAGGCATAGAATTTAAGAAAAACATAAGAGCGCCCTTATTCCCAAGGGCGGAGAGAAGTCGGGAAGGGTTTGGCTCGCGGCGGAAGGCTGGTTCGTCAAAGGAGCGATGGATAAGGCTGATTCGCCGGAGGTTTGTCTGCAGGCACGAGGAGCGGCGTTGATTGTGGCGCAATTGCAGGTTGTGAAGTGCGATTGCCGAACCGCTTGAGCTTGATGAGCTCGAGGAGCTGCTAGGACTCGAAGAGCAACTGAAACTCGAAGAGCTTGGTGAGCTACTAGAACTGGAGGAACCTGGCGCATTCGAATCGTTAGATGAAAAAAGAAGATGAAACAATCCAACCACGTCCTGTGGAACCCTGTCACTATCATGGCCTGGAGCACAGCAGAAAGCCTGGAATGAAGGAGCGCAAAAACTGAGAGATTCAAGAGGGCCAAACTCATATCCGTTAGGAGATCGCTCTGTTGCCGGTAGTTGGGACACGGCCCAATACTAGCTCATGGACTCATAGCTAGGATAGTCTGCAAGAATGGCAAACAGCTGTTTTACAAGGCCAGAAAAAACTAACCTTGGATTTTTCAGTCCTTCCATGAATGCGTCTAAGAAAACTTTTCCATCTTGATATTTCAGATTAAGCCAAAAAGAAATATTCATGAGAAACGCCGATAACTGCTGTAAATTCGAAATCTTTTTTACTTCCTCAAAAGCACTTCTTAACAATTCATCCGCGTTCTTGTCTGCACACGTCAAGCCAAAACATTAGACCTCCTGTGAAAGGTGCAAAAAGGGCAAAGATTTGATAAAAAGGCTTAGGTTCTCTGCCAAGAGGAAGTTGGAGATGCTTAAATACGACACAATCACGAAAAAACCTGTAACGTTTCAAAGACTTTTCGGCGTTAACCTAAAAGATTTTGAAAAAATCTTCAAAAAGTTGAAAAAATTTGGATCAAAGAGGGCGTCGCGCGATACAAAAG
>BNTO01000047.1 GCA_025996655.1 Alphaproteobacteria bacterium | reverse complement strand
GGTGAGTGCTTTTAGGCATGCTAACCTCCTGTTTTTTCTCAATGAGGTACACTTCTTCGCGTGATTCTTACATCACGAGAGGATTTTTGTTTTTAGGGGTAGCGTTGCACTTGGCTGTTGAAGGGGCTCATCAGTTTAGGCGACCGGTTTCCGCCTAGGCTCTTGTAATTGAAGAGAATCTTCCTTACAGCACTCCGCGTAAGTCCACTCAATTTCGCCCATAAGGGCGCGTAGGTCCTTTGTTTCAATCACGGGCCCGGCCCAAATGCGCAAAGCCGGCGTAGAAAAGGCATGATTTAAAATATCAACCGCAACGTTTTTTTGCTCGAGAAGTTGCGCTATTTTTTTCAAAAGAGGCCAAGCGGCCGACTGCTGCGTTTGGGGATCTTTTAAGCGGAGGCAAAGAACATTTTTGGCACGATTTTCTTCCTCTTCCACCAAAAAATCCGCCCAAGGCGTTTTTTGAACCCATTCTTTTATCGCCTCATAATTGCCTTGAACGCGTTGCAGGAGGCCAGGCAGGCTGCCTTTTTTCTCGGCCCAATCCAGCGCAGACTGCATGTCCTGTATTGTCAAGAGAGAGATGGTGTTGATGGTGCGGCCTTGCCAAAAAAGATCCTCGACTTCCTTTTGCCCTGCTGCGTTTTGGGTGAAAGGAATGCGGAAAAGGCGCGGATTAGGCCAGGGGGGCGTGTAGGCGTTGAGGCGAGCCAAAGCGCGTGGACTTAGCACAATCGTGCCAATGCCGGCTTCACCGCCTAGACCCTTTTGCCAAGAAAAGGCGACCGCATCCATTTTTTCCCAGGGAAACGTCCCGCTAAAAAGGGCGGCCGTCGCGTCGCACACCACCAAGCCCGCGCGCTCCGAAGGAACCCAATCCGCATGAGGAATCGCCGTTCCTGAGGGGGTTTCAACCCAAACACAAACGCCATCGTGATCCGGATGGTAGCGAGAAAAGTCGGGATTTTGCCCCACAGGGGCCGAAAAAGAATGCGTTGGAAGTTTGAGTTCCTCTTGAACGTCGTGCAGCCAATGTTGTCCAAAAATTCCGGCCGAAAAAACATCAACAGGTTTTGGCCCCAATAAATTCCACAGAAGCATTTCCATGGCTCCTGTGCCGCTTCCGTTGGTTAGGGCGATTTCGTAAGAGGGGGGGATTTGGAGAACCGAACGCAAAGACGCCAAAATTTTTTGAATATGCTGCAAACCCAAAACGCTTCTGTGAGAACGCCCCATAACACTTTCGTCGAAAAAACGCTCCTCTTTGTTAATTTTGGCAGTAGGACCTGAGCCAAACTTAATATTCTGAGGAAAAGCTTGTGGGAGAGAGGGCGAACGTTTCATTTTTTAAACAAAAAAAAGACCTCGAGACAAAGTCTAGCAAAAAGGAAAAATGAGATCTACGTTTTGTCCGGCAGCGAAGGAGGCGGCGGACTCTCTTTCGTTTCGGAAGCCCTCTCCTTTTTTCCCTCTTTTTTCTTCAAATGGCAACAAATGGCGGAACCACAGCATGCGGCATACATATGAAAAACTGTCCCAAAAGGATCAACAAGAGGGTCAACGGCAACAAAAAGGGCAATGGTACCTCCTAGGGGAAGTCCTAAGGGCGCTAAAATACCTCCCATAAGAGAATAATAAACAAGGCCTTTGGAGCCGGAGGCCGCAAAAGATGTAAGAAGCGTCGCGAATACAATAAAAATATAACTTGATAAGCCTAAGCTTTCATTAAAGATATTGACAACAAAGATCGTTCCAATGGCATAAAAACAAATTGTCGAAAAAAGGCACAAAGGCACGCTTAAAGGCAACGTGAGAGAGACAGTATCTTGATCAAAACCAAGATTTTCTGTCATATTTCGTACAGCGCGCGGAATGCATGTGATAGACGATTGTGTTGAAAAAGCCATAATAAGCGTTTCTGAAATACCTTTGATTGTTTCAAAATAGGATTTCCCCGAAAAACGCCATAGAACAATGCTGCATATAATCGTTAGAGTTATCATGACGGAAAGCATAACCAAAGCAAGGCTTAAAATAGTCGAGAGGATGGTGCTTGACGTGTTTGAAAGTTGTGTGGCTAAAAGGCAAAACGCCCCGAGGGGGAGAAAAAGCAAGATTTTTTCGTTTATTTTATAAAAGACGGGCAAATAATCTTCTAAGCCCATAATGCGATCTTTTTTGTCTTTTCTTGAAACAAATCCTGAAGTTATGCCTAAAAGAATGCAGAACACAATGATTTGTAGCATGTTGGCATGGGCTAACGCCGTAAAAATATTTTTTGGAACCGTATCGACAATGAAGTCGAGGACGCTTACTGTTTGAACTTTTTCAATAGGCTCATCGAGAGAAATTTCGCGAACTTGATTTCCCCCCCCATCTTCTACAATTTTTACAATATTCGGATCGGAAGACATATTTTTGCCAGGGCTTGCAACATATCCGGCAAAAACAGCCACAACAGCCGTTATAACAATCATACTTCCAAAAACAGCCACAATTTTGGAAATGTAAGCATCAGACGTTCCATGCGTGATGAGTTTTGTTAGACTTGTTAATGTTGTAATTCCTACAATAGGAATAACAGCAATTTGCAGGAGGTTCGCATAAAAATTAGCAAAAGGAAGAAATTTAACCGCTAAATCTTTGTAGAAAAAACCCGTAAGAATCCCCAAGATCATACAAGCAAAAATGAAAAGAGGATTTTCCAATATATTAAATATTTTTTTTAAGATCCTGGCCATGAATCCCGCCCCCTTCTATTTTTGCGTCAAAACAAAAATACCATTCCAATTCCTCTTGGGCGGATTATCTTTAAAAGCCAAACACCGCTCTAAAAACAGTCCTGTCAAATAATCTTGAGGGAAATCCGCTCTTAACGTCTCAAAGAACCGGATCGCCTCGCCCCAGCGTTGTTCCCTGTATAATTTAAATCCTTGCGTAAATCGCTCACAAAGATCAACCTCTTCTTTTGAAGGCAATAAATGACTATCTCCCGCCATTTGTCCGACGAGTTCGAAAATAGCGGTTCCTTCTTCTTTCCCTTTGACAGATACAACATCCACCGGACGGAATAAAAATTTTTCTTCAACAATTTTATGAACCGTTTCGCTCGCCAAGATCCACGTTTTATAAACTTTGTTTGTTCCTTCTAAGCGCGACCCCAAATTTACGCCGTCTCCCATAAGGGTATAATTAATTTTCTCATCGGATCCAATATTGCCCACAATAACTTCCGTTGTGTGAAGCCCAATACGCGTGAGAAATGTCGGCTTTTTTTCGAGTTCCCATTGACGATTGAGCTCTGTTAACCGTTTTTGGCACATAAGAGCCGCTCGGCAAGCATTAAACACATGATTTTTATCCGAGGAAGGCGCATTCCAAAAGGCCATAATAGAATCGCCAATGTATTTGTCGATGGTTCCGTTTGTGTCAACAATAATCTTGGACAATTCATTAAAGTAATCGGACAAGTGAAGAACGAGCTTATCAGCAGACATTTTTTCCGAAATGGATGTAAAGCCTTGAATATCGGAAAAAAACATGGTGACGTCGCACGATTTTCCGCCAAGCTTCACTTCGGTCCCTTTTTGCATGAGGCGTCGGACTAGGACTTTAGGCACAAATTTCCCGAAAGATTGAAGGCTTGATCGCATGGCGGCAATAGAGTCAATCATCTTTTTGATTTCGGCAATATTACTTTTGATGTCAAGGGGTTCCGTCTCATAGAAATCTTTCAAGCGTTGTGTTTCTTCAGCAATCGCCATAATAGGAGAGGAAATGCGTTTCGATAAATAAAATGTTACAAGCGTCGCAATAAGGGCGACAAAGAGGATAAGAAAAATTTCATTTCTCTGCATACCTGAAATACTTTTGGCAAAATCATTTTTGGGGACAACAACACCTACCATCCAATCAATATCACTGTTGTTTGTGATGGGCGTGAAAGAGGCAAGATATGTTTCACCATTATAATGAAATTCAATATTTCCGTCGGAGACATCCTTTTTATTGTTGATCTTTTCTCTTCCATCTTTTCCCTCTTCCTTGGCCGTCGAATCTTTATAGCGCTGAAAGGCAATTTGGACTTGTTTGTCGGGAGATTCTGTGATTGATGTTAAGGTTCTTTGTCCGCCTAAAGCGCTGGAACTGGCAAAGTTTGTAGGATAAGCCACAATTTGCCCCGCTTTGCTCACAATAAAGGCTACCCCCCGATCCGAAATCTTTTGCGTTTTCATAAATAAAGATAATTCGTCGAGGAGAAGGTCTACACTAATAACGCCCGCCATTTTCGTAAGTCGGGAATCTTCTGAAACATAAATAGGAACGGCGGCCGACACACAAAGACTTGTTGACCCCGACGAAACATAAATTTCCGTCCAGACAAGATCTCCCTTTTGTTCTGCCATGGTAAACCAAGGCCGCGTACGCGGATCGAAATTTAAAATTTCGTTTTTCTCTTCGCCAACAAGGACCCCGTCAACGTTGTAGTAGTACCACATTTCAATGCCTTGCCCCCCGACAGAACGATCTTGGTGCTCAAGAAGGAAGCGAATGTTGTTAGGAAGTATTTTATCCGACTGGGTAACAAACTTTGCGTCCTCGTTTCTGCGTTCAACGCCGAGATAATTGCCATTGGTCAAGCCAATACAGATGTTAGCAAAATGAGAATATTGCTTCATACTTTGCAAAAGACATGCTTGAAGGGAAGGATTGACTAAACAGTCTTTGTTTTTTAAATCTACAAGCGAGTGGCAAAGCATGACAATCTTTTGAACATCGTCCAAATAGCGTTGCGCTTTAGAGACAACGCTTGAGGCGTTTTGTGTCATAGCATGCCGCGCAAACTCCAGGGCAACGGTGCTATTAGACTTATACGTAAAAGAAAGCGTGATAATGTTTTCAAAGAGGAAAAGAAGGAGGAAACTCGAGACAATGTCATAGCGTAATTTTCTTTCCGAAAAAAAAAGGAATGTTTTATTTAAAAAAGGAATATCCTCAAGGGTATATTTCTTCATTAGCTCTTCCCCACTTCGCATTTTTTGTTTTTACTTTCTATATAAGCATTGACAAACGCTAAAAGTTGTGGAGATTCATGGGAAACACAAACAACGAGAAGATCATATTTATTTTTAAGGATAACAGGGAGGAGCTCCATCGTTTGGGCGCTTTTGAGCTGTTTCTGAATTTCAATTTCATCGCTTATTGTTCCAATACACTGGCGTTCGAGAATTTTTTTCATAATTTTGTCCCAAGAAGTCTCCTGAACGACAGTGGCGGCCGGAAAGGTTTCTGAGGCAGTCGTGACGTAAGATGTCCCTTGTTCTTCCGCAAGTTTTTTGTTTTCGTATTCGGTAAAAACTTGTCTTAACGTTATAAGACCTCGTCCACTCGCGCGAGCCAAGAGAACGCGGTTTAAAAGAACACATTGCCGAATCTTAGCGTAGGGCGTCGAGCAAAGAACTTTCATGGCTCTATCGGGCGTAAGCGTCAAATTTGAGATGGCCATGTCGGCTTTTCCTTCAAGCAAGAGATTCACGGCTGAATCCCAATCGGACGTTTCTACAAAACTAAGTTTGACCCCAAGGGCTGTTGCGAATTCATGGGCTAATTCAACATCGAACCCTACGAGCTTCCCGTTTTCTATATAATGAAAGGGAGGCTGGTCCACCATGCACATACTGACGCGCAACTGACCACTTTTTATGACTTTTTTTATATCCGGCGCCACTTTATTAAAAAGCGCTTTTTCTGTGTTTGTAGCCTGAGGCGGCTTAGAGGGATTGGGGGAGTCGGTCGTCTTTGAAACATTTTTTGTTTTTTCCCCCGCGTCTTGTTCGCCGACATTCGCTGTTTCTATGATCGTATTGGGGCGAGGATCCTCCTCCGATTCACCTTCAGGTCCAAGTTGAGCCTCGGATTCGGGAAAATCTTGATCCTTTGCTTGGGGTTCGTTTTCTTCCTCCTCTTCGCTTGCTGAGAAAAAGGGGTCTTTAGAGAAAGAGCTGTCCTGAGCGATTGTATCTGGGAAAGCCGGAGTTATAAATAACGCCGAACCTTGACCAAAAAAAATTAACAAAAGTATAGGGGGTGTTTTGCTAATTTTCCGCATACAACCCACAACTGAACAACCCTTTCACTAGATTCTAACATCGAAAAAACTAAATTATAGTTAATGAATCTTTATCTATTCATTGCTTTATTCATAATAACAGCAAAAAGTTTAATTTCTTCTTAGTTCAAAGCATGTCCTCATAAAAAAAATTCAGGAGGCCAAATTCTCACAGTTTCTAAAGAAAAATGTCCTACTGCCGCGGCCTCCACCTATCCATCTTACGATCCGATGCTCGAAAAATTAAAGCTGTTGGTTGATAAGTTTTTAACGCCCAAGGCTGATGTCATAAGGGTCCCACTCTTACGCGAACATCATGACACAATCCGAATATATTTACCTTATCTTGCCCTATTTCATATGTTGTCAGGGAAACCTGTTCCTAACGAAGGCTACCTCAAAAAACGCGTGAGCGCATATAAAGGAAAAGAATGGCTCCTGTTTGTCGAGGCCCTTACTCGCTATCCAAGTCATTACAAAGGGCTGAAAAGAAAAATGGCGAAACCGAAAAAAACAGCAAGCGATTATATTTATGGTTGTGAGAAAAAATTGTCAGCGCAATTAGGAATGTCATGTTGTGCAATTTAGGAATGTCATGTTTCAGGTCCCAAAAAGGATCCTATAACTTTGGTCAAATTACGGATTTGTTGAGGCAGGAACAATGTCATGGGTGT
>BNTO01000046.1 GCA_025996655.1 Alphaproteobacteria bacterium | reverse complement strand
ATTCTCTTGCCCAAGTTGTTTCATTCATGTTTGTGTGATTATAGCATGCAGCCATAATCTGAGGAACAGACATAATTTAAAAAAAGTAAAATTTTAAACGTTTTTCTCTAAAATTATAAGGAAAATGGAGAAGCCTCGCACGAGAACACTCAATCTTCCCCCCCCCCTCATCAATGATTTTATTGTACTTTGCTTTTGCACCAAACGCAAGCTTTTTGTTAACGTCCTGGTTTTGACAAAAGAAACAAACATTCTAAGGGGATCTCTTAACCCACTAACCCTTCCTTTCGGGCCTGCTCGCCAAATCTTGGCAGGCGCTCTCTATGGATTTTTCCACGGTAGCAAGTGCCTCCTCCTCCTCCAACCCTAGAAGAATAGGCGGCAGGAAGCGAAAGGTTATAACGCCAGGTTTCTTGGAAAGTTGACGGTGCGGGAAAAACGCCCCGGCATTATGCGCGACGGGCAAAATAGGAACGGAGAGGTTTTTGTACAAAACAGCCACCCCTTTTCGATAAACGCCCTTTTGCCCCACAGGAACGCGCGTTCCCTCTGGAAAAATAAGAATAGGCCGCCCTTCTTGAACGGATTTTTCACATTGCTCTATCATACTCTTGAGGGCCTGTTTCCCTTCATTGCGATCAATGGCAATAAATTTCATATGCTTCATATAAAAACCCGCAATGGGAATTTTAAGGGCTTCTTTTTTAAGAATGATATTAAAAGAATCAAAGAAGAGAGAAAAAATAAGCGTTTCAACAATAGATTGATGCTTGACTGCCAGCAAAAAACAGGGGTATTGCTTTTTTAAATCTTCAAGAAGGGCAAGATTTTCGAACGTGACGCGAATCCCTAAAAAAATGTTCAAAAAGAAAAGGACAACCCGCATGAGGCGCGAGTAAAGACGAAAAGCAAACTTCGGAGAAACGAAAACAACAGGCATCATGAGAATGAGAATCGAAAAGACAACAGGCACCGTCACGCCATAAAACAAAAACGTTGAAAAGACCTGCCCCCCTCTTTTTTCTCTTAATCTCGAGAATTTCATCGGTCTTCAACCACAATGTTGAGGAGTTTATTGCGGACAATAAAGATTTTTTTGATTTTTTTCCCTTGAATAAATTTTTGAATCTTTTCAAGTTTGAGTCCCTCTGTTTGAAGGACGGCATCTTCCGCATCGCGTTCGATTTCAAACGTTTCGCGCAATTTTCCGTTGACTTGAACCGCAATAGTTACCGTCTCGCTGTAGGCTAAGTCCTCCCGAAGCACGGGCCATTTTAATTCAACACAGGCGTCCTTTGGCTCAAAAAGAGTCGCGTAAACTTCAAGCGCAAAATGGGGCGCAAAAGGAGCGAGCGCCTCACACCAAATATGCAAAATTTCAGCAAGGAACGCCTCATCGCACGCGTGCGCCTCCTTCCCCACATTATTTTCAATCTCCCGCGTCAGTTCCCTGTGAAAGGCGAGAGCCTTATGAAACGCAAATTGATCGAGCGCTTGTGTAATCTTCTTTAAATAGCGATGTGCCGTTTTTAAAAGAAGAGGCGCTTCTTCTTGCGTGAGGGTTTTCTTCAAAGAAAACGCCAACAAATCCTCAGAAAACGTATAATCATCCCGAACGCCCTCGCAGAGCCGCCACATTTTGTTTAAATAGCGCCAGGATCCTTCCAGCGCGTCGGTATTCCAATCAAAATCTTTTTCATAGGGGGTATCCGACATAATAAAAATACGCAAAGCGTCCACGCCATACGTGTCCATCATGCGCTCCGGGTCAATAATATTTTTTTTGGATTTGCTCATTTTTTCAGCGCGCATGGCACGAATCGGCGTTTGATCCGCTTTCTTAACAAGACGCCCGTTCGCCAAACTTTCGACGTCGTCGGGATAAACCCACTGCCCCTTTTCGTCCTGAAAAGAGGTGTGGCACACCATGCCTTGTGACAAAAGAACAGAAAAGGGTTCTCGTGCCTCCAAATAGCCTAAATCGCACAGGACCATATTGAAAAAACGCGCGTAGAGAAGATGCAAAACGGCGTGTTCTACCCCGCCAATATAAAGGTCGACGGGCATCCATTGCGCAACGGCATCGCGATCCAGCGGCGTTGTCGCTTTCGGGCAACAGTAGCGCAAAAAGTACCAAGAAGACTCGAAAAAAGTGTCTAAGGTATCGGTTTCGCGGTGCGCCTCTCCCCCGCATTGAGGGCAGGTCACATTTTTCCACGTAGGATGATGGTCGAGGGGATTGCCTGATTTTTGGAAATCCACGTCTTCGGGCAACAAGACGGGCAAGTCGGCTTTGGGAACAGGCTGCGTTCCACATTTCGGGCAGTGGATCATGGGGATAGGACAGCCCCAGTAACGCTGGCGGGAAACGGACCAATCGCGTAAACGGTAGGTTGTTTTGCGAAGGGCGTCCCCTTTTTTTTCAAGGGCGTCCAAAACATTTTTGCGCGCTTCCAACACTGTTAGGCCTGTCAAAAATTCAGAATTTTCCATGATTCCGTTGGTCTCAACATAAGGCAAGACCGCCTCGGCAGAATTCTCCGGCCGAATCACGGAAACAATAGGCAAATGGTATTTTTTTGCAAAATCAAAATCGCGCTCATCATGCGCGGGGCAGCCAAAAATGGCCCCTGTTCCGTACTCCATTAAAACAAAATTGGCCGCATAAACAGGAAACGTTTCCGTAGGTTTCACAGGATTTTTAACGCGAATGCCTGTGTCATAGCCTTGTTTTTCCGCAACGCTCAGCGTGCTCTCTGTTGTGGGCGCTTCGTGACATTTTTGAACAAACTGCGCCAAAGACGCGTCGGCTTGCGCCAAAAATTCAATCAGCGGATGCGTCGGCGCCAACGCGCAAAAACTCGCCCCAAAAAGAGTTTCCGGCCGCGTAGAAAAAACAACAAGGGATGGGTCTTTATAATCCTTAAGCCGGTCGGCCGAATCTTCCGAAAAACCAAACTGAATAAGGCCGCCTTCCGACTTTCCAATCCAGTGCCTCTGCATCGTAAGGACTTTCTCTGGCCAGCCCGCTTTTTCATGCGTCGCGCCCAGTGTGTCTAAATTTGCCAGTAATTCCTCAACATAATGCGTGATGCGAAGGCACCAGTGCGGCAATTTTTTGCGCACAACAAGCGCCCCCGAACGCCACCCTTTGCCATCAATCACCTGCTCATTCGCCAAAACGGTATTGTCCACCGGATCCCAATTCACCCAGGATTCATTCCGATAGACAAGCCCTTTTTCATACATTTCTAAAAAAAGTTGCTGCTCGTGACCGTAATAATCTTCGGAACATGTTGCCAATTCGCGCTCCCAATCGTAAGACACCCCTAGCGCCAAAAGAGTGGCCTTCATGGCCTCAATATTCTGATATGTCCACGTTTTGGGCGCCGTCCCATTTTGCATAGCGGCATTCTCCGCCGGCATGCCAAACGCGTCCCAGCCCATAGGGTGGAGGACTTTGTGCCCCGTCGCCTTTTTGAAACGCGCCAAAACATCGCCAATACAATAGTTACGCACATGGCCCATGTGAATTTTGCCGGAAGGGTAAGGCAGCATTTCAAGGACATAGCACTTTTTCGCAGAATCCTCCCCCGAAAGGGTCGGCGTCTTGTGGGCGGCCTTTGTGCTCCAAATTTTTTGCCATTTTTCTTCGACGCTTCTAAAGGGATAATTCTTAGCCATGGCGGAGGGAAGGATTCTGAAAAACTGAGACAGTGTACCATTGTTGCCTTTTAAGGAGAAGAGCCCCTTCTTGTCTTGCTTGACTTCTACGAAAGGGAGAAGGCCGAATCCCTGCATAAAGAGAGAAACGTAAATCTTTCTCTCTTGAAGAGTAAAAAAATATAAGAATGACTTGAATATAAAATATTGAAACGTAAATAAAAATATTACATAATGATGTTATAAGCGAAAGACATGTCCCTCCTTCGTCTTTCGCTTATATGGAATTTTCCTTAAAAGGAGAATTCTTTTTGAGTCGAGCAAAAATGCTCTTAAAAATCCAGCGCTTCAGCCGAATTATCCGATTATGAAGACAGGTTCTAAATATTCTTGCTTGTTTATTATGCTCCAATGATTCGAGACCAAACAGTAGAAGGGCTGTGAATTTATTGGAACGGAATAGAAGTGAGTCTAGCGCATAAAAGCTCTAAAAAACGTGTCCTAAGTGTTTTGTGAACTTCGGCTGGGCCTCCATTTGACAAGACTTGCACAATCTGTTGTATAATGAAGAAAAAGAGGGGCCTTTCGCTATTTGTTTTTCATGTCTGATTTTCGTTCTGTCTTTGTTTTTTGCTTGGCGTTTCTTCTTTTTGGCTTTTTTTCCCTTGACTTTCTTAGAACCTACACGCGCTATGAATTCCTTGTCAAAGGCGACGTGTGTATTGCGTTCGACCGTAGGGAAGATGCTCTAAAAATCATTGGAGCAACAGGGTGCGTAACGGTTCCTATGTCAAAAAGTATGGAACAAAAAATGCGTGAACAGATTGAAGCCGAAGTAGGCCAAAAATTAAGTGCGGCAGTAGGGGCGGCCCCTGGAAGAGTGGGCGGCTAAAAACATAGATTTATTGGCTTCCTAAAGATTTTTATGATTATTGTACGAAATCTCTCAAAAAGTTTTGGGAGCAAAGCCATCCTCAACAACTTTTCTTATCAATTCCCGCAAAACGCCAATATTTCTCTTATCGGAAGTAATGGAGCGGGGAAAACGACCCTTTTGAATATCATCAGCGGGCTTGAAGAGTATGACGATGGGCAGATTATTATTCCCAAAGACTGCGTTTTAGCCTACCTCCCGCAATCGCCGTGCGAAAATCCCAAGGAGTCTATCTTGCAGGAATGCGTTTCGGGGAATCAAAAAGTTTGCGCTTTGCACGCTCAACGAGAGCAGGCCTTAAAAAATATGACCGAAGCTTATTCTGAGGAAACGTACGACGCCTACGAAAAAGCCGAAAAAGAATTCGCCGACCAAGGCGGCTACGCTCTGGAAGCGAACGCGAAGGGCATTTTGGCCGGCTTGGGCTTCGACAACGAACAATTTGAACAACGCCCCCAAAGTTTGTCGGGTGGCTGGCGCATGCGGCTGGAACTCGCCAAATTGTTGCTTAATGATCCTAATTTTTTAATTTTGGATGAGCCAACGAATCATCTTGATTTGCCCAGTCTGACTTGGCTCGAACAATATTTAAAATCTTTCCGGGGAACCCTACTTTTTGTTTCGCATGATCGTGATTTTTTAAACAATCTTTCCGAGATTACGCTGCATATGTCCAAAGGTTTGTTGCGCGTTTATAACGGCGATTTTGATTCCTTTTTGTTGCAAAAAGAAGAACGTGCGAAACAAGTCCAACGCGAAAAAGAATCGTTGCAAAAAAAGCAAGATCATATGCAAGCTTTTGTGGACCGTTTTCGCGCCAAGGCGAGCAAGGCCAAACAGGCGCAAAGCCGTCTGAAAATGATAGAAAAATTGAAACAACTTGAGTCCGGGTTGGAGGCGGAAGAAGCTACGAAAAGCGCGCAGTTTAAAATGATTGTGGAAAAACCAAGCGGGAAAGTCGTGTTTGATATCGAGGACGCGGCAATTGGCTACGAAGGGAAGAAACTGAATCAACATTTATCATTAAGAATTATGCGCGGCGATAAAATCGCTGTGGTGGGAGCGAATGGGATAGGAAAATCCACGTTACTCAAAAGCATTATAGGCGAAGTCCCTTGGATCTCTGGAGTTTGCACGATAGGGGCGAATGTCACGATAGGGTATTATTCTCAGGATCAAATGGACGTTCTCAACAAAGAAAAAGATGTTCTCGAAAATATTTTGTTGCTCGCGCCTCACGTGACGCAAGCTCAGGCGCGGTCTTTGCTTGGGAATTTGCTGATCACCAAGGATGACATTCGTAAACCCGTCAGGGTTTTGTCGGGCGGGGAAAAAAGCAAAGTTGCTTTGGCTGCACTTCTTGCGCAAAAAAATAATTTTTTGATTCTTGATGAACCCACGAATCACTTGGATATGTCGAGCGTCGAAACTCTGGCGGCTGCCCTTGAAACGTATGACGGAACGGTTTTGGTTGTAAGCCACAACCGCGCTTTCATCAATTCTTTCGCTACCCATATTTTTAAAATGGACAAAGACAAAAAGGCGGAACTGATTGGGACTGCCTAAGCTTTTGAGACGAGACATCTAGTCGCTTAGTTGATAAATCTTAAACATGGGACTGACCCCTAACATTTTTATATGTCTCAGTTCAAATACATATGAGACTACCCCCAGGATTTTGAACGATTTGTTAGCACTTTTAGGTTGAAAGGCCGAACTCCCCTGGAGTATTTTCCTTGTCAGGATATTCTCGAACAGTCTCAAATCCTGTAGGCTTACACAGAAAAAACAAAAGACTTGTAGTCGCATAAATAGTAGGCTATAATAAAGGTGTATTTACGCTAATGGCAATTATATTGCGAAAGGTCAAATATGAAGAATTTGTTGAAAAGTATAAGATTGGCTCTGTGTTTGGGGGTATGGCAGGAGGGCAGGCAAGCGATAAAAAAATCTCTTGGGACGAGAGCGAATTAGGTATCGCTGCGGAAAATTTTTTGGTCGCTCCTAAGCCTCAATCTAACGAAGCAATTGTTTTTCTCTTGCTTTCCGAGAATGTTCTTTTTATCGCACAAGATGACATAATAAAAGGGGCTGACACCTAACATTTTTATGTTAAGGTGCGCGTATGTACATAAAACATTGCAAATTGAGCAAAAAAGAACAGCTAAAATTAATGGAATTTTTTGTTGCAGGAACGACAGCTAGAACAGCT
>BNTO01000045.1 GCA_025996655.1 Alphaproteobacteria bacterium | reverse complement strand
TCCTCCAAAATCTCTGCGTCCGTGCCGTCGCGGAAAAGCGCCGGCAAACGCTGCACCACGCCCCACAGCGCCAAAAGATTATCCGGCGGCGTGCGGCGGGTTTGCGCGGCCCGAAGCTCGTTGAGCTTTGCCCTAAAAAGATTAGCGAGATTTTTAAGGACTTTGCTGAAATCTTTGCGGTGTTGTCTTTCCGTAAATTGCGAACACGATGTGCAGGACAGGGGAGTCGTCGTTTTTATCGTTTCGGCCAAAGCGTCAAAAAGATCCCTTAATGCGGCGAAGGATTGTTCAGGGGCCGCGCCTTTTTTAACGAAATCCAGCTCCTTAAAAGGACTTTGGCTGAGATTCCTTTCCCAATTTGTAAGGAGGGGAAGCAAACGTGTCCAAACAAGGGGCAAATGATCGCAATCGTAAGGAAGGGTTGGGGCGTCTGGGGGATGTGTGCCTCCTAATGTTTGGTAGAGCGCTTTAAAAGCAGAAAGCAGGTGGGCCGGCGGCTCGGTGCAAGGCGACCTCGGTAAAGAAAGCGCGTATAAAAGGGGGGAGAGTGCTGCGGAAAAAGAAGAATCTTCTGACAATTCTTCAAAACTTTGAGGAAACTTTTTTGCAGTTTCCTCCCCATAAGCCGCTATTTTCAATAGCGTTTCCGCTAGACTTTGGCAACAGGAGGGCAGTTTTTCAAGGCTCTGAAGCGTATCTTGAAGCGTGCCTTGAAGGAAATCCAACACGGCGGAAAAGGTCGATGCAAGAGGGAAGGGAAGGGCGGTCTTCCTTCGCGCGAAAGAAGGAAACTTTTGAGGGAAAGTTTCCCAAACAGAAAAAATATTTTGCAACGTCCTAAGGAAGGGTGCCGTCTTTTCTGTAAGAGATCCGGAGGCCGCCTCAGAGGCTGCGCATTCCTTGACAAGAGACGCAACGAAAAGATCGCCCGTTTCTTGGAGGGCGTGAAGAGCTTCGTCAAGCGCGGCATCTGAAACGTCTGTGACGGGAGGATCTTCAGGAAGATCTGTTTGGGTGGCATCAAAAGGTTCAAAAGAGGTTAGCGTTTCCGTCAAACTTTGGAGCGTGTCGAGCCAAGATCCCCCCCCTTGGGAGGCAGCCATAAAATTCTGAAGAGATTTTTGAAAGGGGCGGATTTGAAGGATAAGGCTACGGTTTTGAGCGGCGTTTTTGTGCCTGTTCCAAAAATTAATTCCTTCATGGATGAACGCGGGTACGGCTTGGAAAGCCTTTAAAAGCGCGTGGCGATTTTGCTCAAGAGAGAAAAAAAGGCAGACGGAACAAGGCTTCAGAGGGACCGCGAAGAAAGAGGGCAGGACGCTAAGGGCCGTATCCATGGTGTTTTGAAAATTGTCAAGAGAAAACCAAGGCGACGGTGGGGCCTGCGCGTTATAAAAAAAGTGTTCGGCAAAAGATGCCACGTACAAAAGGCCTTGTCGCATGCGGTGTTCGAGAAGATCGCGCTGCGCGCACAAAGAAATTTCGGGGGGCAATGTGGGCTCGCTTGGGGGCGCGGTCGCGCCAAGAGCCGTATTGAGGGCTAAGAAAGCGTTTGTGTAAGGGCCCCACGCTGAAGGAAGGTCGGGGGAGAAGGTTTCAAGAGCCGTCATCATTCTTTGAAATTGTCCTTCATCGAAAAAAGAAGGAGAAAGAGAATTTTTTAGGAGATCTTCTGTTTGCTCTAGGGCCGCCAAGAATGTTTTTTGAGCATCGCGTTCGGAAGCGTTTTCGCATATTATTTCTGTGGCGAGTCCTGTGTGCGCGGCGTCTTGCAAAAGATGGAGAACGTCGTCGAAAGGATGCGCCGAGATTTCTAAGGCGTACGTTTCGTTGAACTCGGGCAAGAATGTGGAGAAGGGGGGGAAATGTTCTAAGTTTTCCAAAAGAAAGACTAAAGGAGGGGCTAAAGCGTTATATTGCGCCAAGGTTACGGACTCCGGCGCGGAAAAGGCAGCTCCGAGACGCTGCGAAATCGTAACCAAAAGCTCTTCAATCGCGCGCATTTGGGCGTGCCACGTGCTGACCTTTGTTTCGAGATAGGGGGCGGTTGCGGTGGCGGTTGCGGCGTTAGGGCAGAGGATCATCGCTTCAAAGCTATCCGCTAAGAAACGTAAGGCGTCAAGAAAGTTGTGCGGAGGAAGCAAGCTTTCCGCTGTGGGAGTGGCGTTGAGCGCTTTTTTGACATCGGGCTCGGCTCCATCTAAGGCGGTTTTGACGCGCGACAATGTTTCAAAAATGGGAGATAGGGGTGGGAGCAGGGCAGAAAATTGAATTTCGCGCTGAAGATCGCTCACGACTCTTCTGAACGTTTGCCAAAGGGAAGGGAAAGAGTCTTGGGCGAAGTTATCGGACCGTTCAACGCCTCGAAAATATTCTTCTGTTTGTGAAAAATTTTCTTTAAAGGCTTCTAAAAATGAAGAAAATTCTGCATCGAGAAGGGGGTTATCCAACGGGATAAGACCCGCCAATACGTCCGTTATGATCTCCATTTTTTTTGCAATTGTTTCAAGTTTTTCTTGAAAATCCTCAAGGGTTGGGGGGGGAGGATCAGCGCTTTCGGCTAAAGCGGTGCCCGAAAGACTTTCGGCTAAATTTTTCATATTTTCTAAAACAGAGTTGCTGGAGGATAGGGAATTTTGGGCGGCTTGTCGTGTTTCTGAATTTTGTAGTGCCGTTCCGAGAGACCCCCCTAAAGACGTGAAAATCTGTTCCCACAGGGAAAGATCGTTGTAAACAGGAAGAACGGAGGCGTTAATTTGTCCCTCTAACGTTTCAGTGTAGTAAGGCGAATCTATAAGTTTTTCTTTTGCAGAAAAAATGTTACAAACCTCCGCCACGGTTAAAGTGTTCGGAAGCTTTTCTTGAAGTGCCTTTATAGCGTTTTTTTCTTTGATGTCGTTACTTGTGTTTTTAATTTTTTCAAGCGCCGCGTTGAGGTCGAGAATGTCTTCTTCTTCGAGATTTTTGCAAATTTCGGTTGAATCGGGTTCGTATGTTGTTGGGCAAAGTCCTTTAAAACTGAAGGGATTGGACGGAATAACGGCCTCTAGATAACCAAAAAAAGTGTCTAAATTCTCCTTTCCTTCCGCTTGTTCATACAGGCGGGAGAGGACCTCTTGAAGGGCGGAGAGTTGAGCCGGAAGGGCTTTCACAATTTGGTAAACGGTCTTGCAATAGTCTTCGTCTTGGGGGGGCGGCGTTGGGAAAAGGGACGTTAAAGTTGGTGTCATCCCATTCCCGAGAGAGGAACTAAAGGTGGTTTTTAACTGAGTGTTTGCCTCTGTTAAGGCGTCATTTAACTCTTTTAAAGGCGCGCTGAGGGTTCTATCTAAAAGACAAGAGTCCTCAGCCGGACTCGCCGCTGAAAGGGCCTCTATAACGCTCCTAATTTTGTTGGAATTTCCTGATTCTGTGCCATCATACAAAGCTGAAAAAGGATTTGTTGTTGGAAACGAAAAAGTGGCGGTCTTTAGTTCTTCAAAAAGTGACGTCATTGCCTGAATGTTTTGGTAAATATTATCCAGATGTTGCGCTGGGGCATGGCAACAGGCCGATAAAAGATCTAAGATCTCTTGGCAACGGATCAAAAGAGTGTCTTGAAGCGTTGTTTTCTGGGAGTCCGTCATGGAAAAACCGCAAAGCAAATAGTGAAGACATTCTTGGATACTGTATTGCGCTGGAGAACTTGTTGGAACAAAGGATAAAGACGTCAAAAGATCAAGATTTTTAAGGGTGTTGCTGTCTGTCGGAATCAACTTTTTGTAAACGCTCACAAGATCTTCGGTTGTGAGATTAGAAAATTTGTCGACACTGGCGAGAATTTTTGTAACAAGGTCCGAAAGGGAAGGTTGATTTTCTCCTGAATTTTTATGAGCTCCTACTCCAGCGGCAGCGATTTGAGCGCAAAGAGTTCCAGCAGCAGAGCTGGTATCGGAAGGTTGTCCTAAAAGGGCGTTGACAAAACTTCCCCTTGTTAAAATGGATTTGATCGCGTCTTCGGTTTTAGCGGAAAGAGTGGAAATGGGCGTCAAAATGGCACTGTTCCAAACATAAGACCCTTGTTGCGTCACGGCGTAGAGAACATTGGCGATTTTGTCGAGATCTCCTGGAGGATTATCTTTATAAAAAGAACTAAGATAAGTCGTGCTGTTTATTCCCGTTTTGATGGGGGTTCCCTGTATTGTTTGCAAGAGAGTGTTGACGCGATTACAGTATAGATTCTTCGCAGCATCGCCTTCGCTGTCAAGGGTTCCAAGAAAACTATTAATACCTGCGGTAGTATTAAGCTTGTTATTAAAGGAAAAGAGACTACCATCAGCCTGCGAACGTTTAAGAAGGGCATCAAACTTAGAGCTATCAAATTGAAAAAGAGATGATGCTCCTGATATTTTATCTAAAAGTGCTTTGGATTTTATGAGTTTTCCTAGAACGGATCCCGTTCTCTCACTGTTATTTTGAAGAAAAGAATCTGTTATTACTGTTGTGCTTGTTCCGGCCTCTTTGGCAAGGGTTTCTCTTAGAGTATTATTATTAATCGCACTTATATGCAAATACCAGAAAAAGTTCTCAGAAATTGTCTTAGTAAAATTATTGTTTAAACTTGTAGCGTACTTATTTAGCTGCTTCCCTAAATTCCATTCATTCCCGATATAATTGTTCGAAATATCTGAAAGGGTACTTCCCCTTCCTGCTGAGCATATAATTAACAAACACAGGCTGAGGCTGCTGCACAGTTTTGTGGTGCGACGCCGTCCGTCTTTTTTTAAAAATCGCCCGTAAAACATTTCATGTTTTATTAATATTCTTTTTTATTTATTATATGAAAAGTTTATTAATAAAATGTTTGTATTAAGCGATAATTTTATTTAAGTCTATTTAGATTGTTGTGAAAGTCGTTTTGTGTCCGCGGAATTCCTAGCGTAGAAACGGCCTTCGCAAGAAGTCTGGGTATCTCACGGTTCTTAATCGTTGCCCTGAAGCCTTTTTTGGATAAGAAGAAGATCTTGCCAGGCAAGAGGTTTTTGGTTTGGCGAGCGCAGCAAATAGGAGGGATGAAACGTGACCAGCGTTGGAATCGTTGTTCCCTCGGACGTTTTGTACGCGTGCCACGTTCCGCGCGCCTTTGACAGGCTTGACGAAACATTTAAAACCGCTTTCATCGCCGTTGCTCCAAGCAGAACCATGCATTGGGGCGCGATGAGTTCAATGTGGCGCTTGAGAAACGGCAGACATTGCGTGATTTCGTCCAACGTTGGGGGGCGGTTCCCCGGTGGCCGCCAATTGACAACGTTCGTAATATAGACATTTTCGCGCGTTAGGCCAATCGCCGCCATCATTTTATTCAGTAATTGCCCGCTGGCTCCCACAAAAGGCAGGCCTTGTTTATCTTCTTCAAGGCCCGGCGCTTCGCCCACAAAAAGAAGGGGACTTTTGTGGTTCCCGTCGGCAAAAACCATTTGCGTCGCCAATTTTTTGAGGGCGCATCCCTCAAACGCTTGCAATTTCGCTTTGAGTTCTTCCAGCGTTTGAGCGGCGGCCGGCTTTATCGCGGCCCAGTCTGTGGATAAAAGAGGAAGGTCCGAAAGAGAGGCGGCAAAAATAGGATGGGATACGGCGGACGCTTGAGATGCCGGAGGGGAGGGCGGAAGCGGCGGCGTTGGGGCAGAGTTTTTGGAGGCAGTCGAAAGCGAAGCAAGCAAAATCTCAGAGCCTAAGCTTTTTCCCTTGTCCCGAGCCAAAACCCATTCTTCGCCGCCTTCTTCTTGGAGTTTCAGCCACGCCTTAAGCTTCTTCATGCTTCCCTCTTGTGAGGATAATGTATGTGATTATATCAAAATTTCACAAAGGCAGGAAAGGAAGATGAACCCAAGAATTCGAAAATACCCTTTGCAGCTTTTCAAGAACGCCGCCCAAACAATCTCAACATGTGCAAGAAAATGTTCACAAAATCAAGATAAAGCATCAGCGCACCAAAAACAGCCTTTTGCGCCAGCGTTTCGGAATCATGTCTCTCAGAATAAACGGAACGCAAGCGCTGCACATCGTAAGCCGTCAATCCGGTAAAAATCCCTATGGCCAAGAAGGACAAAACGAACTCCAGCATAGAATTTTTCATAAAAATGTTTATGACCATAGCGATAATCAGCCCAAAAACGCCCATGCTTAAAAAGGAACCCATCGACGTCAAATCGCGCTTTGTTGTATGCCCGTACAAGCTCATACTTAAAAACAACGCCGCGGAAACGCCAAAAACAGAAACGATGCTATCGTGTGCGAAAACAAAGAAAATGGACGAAAGAGATAGCCCCATCGTCGCCGCGTAGGCCACAAAAGATCCCAGAACAGCCTTGGCGGACAACCTTGACGCGATCGGGCCTAAAAAGAGAACGAACAAAAGAGGGGCGAACAAAACCACCCACATAAGAGGCGTGTTAAAAATGGCTTTCATCAAGGCTTGGGACGTCGAAGCGCCATAAGCGACACCCCCGGAAACAGCAAGACCAAGCGCCATATAATTGAAAATCTTTACCATGTAGGCCTGTAAGCCCTTATCGATAGACAGAGATTCTGTGCGCCGCGAAACAACTTGCTCAGAAGAATGAGGATTCATAAAAACACGCCTTTACCAAGCCCTATGGGCATTGTAGCACGTTTTTGACAGAGTAAGGACAACTTTTCTTATAGCATGGCACGACGTCATGGCTTTTTAACTCTTTTGTGGTAAAAATTTATGCATTTTCGTGGAGAATAATTGTCTAGTCCCAAATTCTTGTTGTATAATTCTTAAGCAAACTCCGTCGACTCTTTCCCCCTCTTTTTAGCAACAAATTCTACGGGGGTAAACCCTTTTATCGCCGTCAATCTTTTCCCCAAGTTATAGGCATTGATAAAATCTTTTAAATGATTCTTTAAG
>BNTO01000044.1 GCA_025996655.1 Alphaproteobacteria bacterium | reverse complement strand
TTCCGAAAGAATCAAGCCCGAATGGGAAATTCTACCTAAAAGATGGGGCGTAGAGAGAACTTTTGGTTGGTTCAACGGATTGAGGCGCTTGGCGAAAGATTTCGAAATAGCCGTTAAATCAGCGGAACATAGAGTGATGACGGCTCATTCCATGGTTCTTCTAAAAAGACTTGATTGTTTGTGAAGACAGGTTCTGAGTATCCAGAACATTAATAAACCTGCAGCTGTCTTCCGCTCTACGCCCTAGGGCTCCATCTCTGCCAGCAAATGAGGTTCTAAAAAATTCCACAAATTGTCCGATATGTCATGACGATGACGCATCTTAATCCTCCTAAAAAGATTGTCCTAATACATTAGGCCAAGTTTGACGACAGGCTCTAAGGTTATCGTCTGTTTTTTGTATTTTAGATGCCGTTCCTTCTTCTGAGGAACAAACGGTAGCGCAACAGAAGAGCGGGGACGCGATTTTGGGCGACTTTGTAGTAAAAAAACGCGCCACTGATGAGGTATACGAAAACCACAGAAAAGCAGAAGCTGGAGCGGAAGAAGCAGTTGACGAACTAGAAACCTATGCTAACGAACAGCGCCGAGGGGCAGCTGCAGCCTTGGTGAACATCTGGGGGCAGCAACTACAAACATCTCCTCGAGCCTTACTAGCTTTGGGTCGTCTGATGGACACTTGCAATGCCGAGGCTAAAAACGCTCTGTTGGAGGAATTGCATCGTTTCAAAGGCAGCAAAACAGAACCTCCTGGGTTAGATCTCTTGTTAAAGTACGGAAATCCCAAAGAAATAATTGCCGACCTTTGGGATAAGATAATAAACTGAGCCGGTATAAGAAGAAAACTCTTCGACTTTGTAATAACTCGAAGTAAAAACGGAGAACTCTTTGCACTAAAGAAACTTAAAGGCGGCTACACCCTGTTGCTTAGCGCAATGCAGCTGCCTGTAAGGGAAACACTCACAGAAATTTCTGACAACTGCGCTTCGGCTGAATGTAGAACGTTAGCTCAGGAATTGTTAAAAGAACTTTCAGCCCAATGAGCAAATTTTGGGGACATGTTACGAAGCCTGTTAGGACAGGCTTCGCTAAAGAAGCCAAAAGAAAGGAAAAGAAAGCATTGTATTTAAGTGTGCTTCGAAGAAAGTTCATGACAATAACGTGTTACCAGAAAACGGTTACGAATTGCCTTTCAAAGCCCGTTTGTACCCCCGTGGGTATTGGAACTTAACCCCCAATGTTGCGCGAAGGAAACAAAATCTTCAACAGAAAGCGTTTCTGGGCGACGTTGTTCATCGAGGCCTAATGTTTTTAAAATTTCAAGACCTAAAGCGTCGGACCCTAAATTTCCTAGACTTTTACGAATCATTTTGCGTCGATTTTGAAAGGCCACCTGCGTGACGCGCGAAAGTTGAAAAAGCAAGTTCCCCTTCGCCTCTTTTCGCGGGACAAATCTCAAAACGGTTGAAGAAACTTTGGGAGCCGGTGTAAAGGCTCCGGGCGCTAAAGTCATAACTTTTTCAATTTTTGTAAGATATTGGGAAAGAATGGAAAGGCGTCCGTAGGCAGGCGTGTTGGGCTGCGCAAGGATACGATCCGCCACCTCTTTTTGAAACATTAAAACGAGAGAATCAATCTTTGAAAGATGAGGAAGCCATTTCAAAAAAATAAACGTGCCCACATTGTAGGGCAAATTGGCGATGATCTTGATAGGGCTTGGCGCATCGAATGTCCCAAAGCGGGCGCCCCACGCGCTTAAAGATTGCTCCCAATCATAATCAACCGCGTCTTCGCACCTTACGGTTAAAAGGCCTTCATGACGCTGAACGAGGTCTTGCAAAGCTGCAACGCAGGCTTCATCTTTTTCGAGAGCGAAAAGATGCCGAGGCTGCGCCTCTAAAATAGCGCGCGTCAAGCCGCCCGGCCCTGGGCCAATTTCCACAACGACGCAAGAATCCAGCGGCCCCGCGGCTTTGACAATACTGTCCAAAATGCGAGGATGGGTGAGGAAATTCTGCCCGAGACGTTTCGCTTTTTTTTTGTTTTTTAAAAGGTCAAATTTCGAAATAACCTGAAAAAGTGAGGCGTCTCGCAAAGAATCCTTACCGGGGCGTTGCGGCATGATTTCCTGGGACAATCCCTTCCGTGTCCGATCACGCACCAGAAATCAAGAGGCGTTTCTTGAAATCTTTAAAAATTTTCTCGGCCTCTCGCGATCTTTTCTGATGTTCCAAAGATGTTCGTATTTCTTCACGATCGATTTTAAAACTTGTTTTTGTGGATTCCTTTTTTTGCAGCCAAAACACTTTAAGCTCGCCCCCATCAAGGACGGGCTGCGAACACACGTTAAGAGGCAATTCGCCCAAAAAAGAAGGCAAACTCGACAACGGCCTCACCAAAGCCTCCCTTTTGAATCCATATTCCTTGGCTATCGACTCAAACATCGCCACAGATTTACTCTGCAGCAACGCTTCGATTTTTCGCGAAACAGCTGCGCGAACCGCAGGTTCTTGCGATTCTTTGTAAGGCGCAGAAATCACCAAAAATGTCAACTTTGCCTCGCTTTCTGGTTCATAGCCGGGCTGTTTTTTGTCGGTTAAAAAGTAAATGCGATGCTCCCCTTGGCGTGTTTGGATGGGAGCAGAAACGGACCCAACGGCCATACTCTTCAAAAGGCTTCGCGAGGCGCCATCCAGCTGTTCTTCCGTCACCCAGCCGCGTACGCCCCGTTCTTGGGCGCTTGGAGCTTGGGATAATTGCTGCGCCAAATCTTGAAAGGTTCGAACGAAGGATCCCTTTTTGCTCATTTTTAGAAGTTCTTGATAGGTTCGTTCGGCAGCATTTTTCGACGATAGTACGCCCCTTTCGTCGGAATAAAACACGATTTCTAAAAGGTGATATTGCGGCTTCGCCTCGTCTGTTTTTATTTTTTTGATTTCTTCGTCCACTTGTTTTTCGGAAATGCGGAGGAGGTCCTTTTGGACGCCCATCATGGCGAGGTAGGACGAAATAACGCGCGTGCGCTGCAAACTTGTAAAAGTGGCGAGAATCCCATCTTTTTTTAAAAACGTTTTGAAGTCAGGAAGAGAAAGTCCGAAGCGCTCGGTGTAGTCGTTCATAGCTGAGTCTAGAGTTCCTTTATCAACGTCAATTTTAAATTGTTCCGCCATTTGCTCATAAACAGCTTCTTCGATGAGCTTTTGTTCAACTTGTTTGCGAATGTTTTTCCGAAAAGATTCGTCTTTGTCGCGGCCTGAAAAAAAGGCAATCATGTGACAACGCTCTCGAATATCTTCATTGGTCACAATACATTTGCCAACATGGACAATAATGTGCGAACCCTTTTTGCGCGTTTCTGAAGGAATGCTCCCCTTCTCAGAGGACAATTGCTTTTGGGCCGTGGCGGCGGCTTGAGCGGTGGCTGCCCTTTTTTGAGGGGGAAGAGGAGGCTGCGCCGTAGACGTCGCCTTTTCTAAGGGGGGCGGCGTTGAAACTTTTGCGCAGCCTACAAGAAAAAAACAAAGAAAGAAAGGATAAAAAATCCAAGAAAGGAATGGAGCCATAGGACCTCTTCGGCCAAATTGTCAAAAGAGCAACTTTAACTGCGTCATTGTACAATAAATCTTGGCAATTACGATAGAAAATTAAAGAACCCTGCCGCCTGGAAGCTAGGGCTTTCTGTTCCGCCGACAGAGCAAGAGAAAAAAGGGGGGCGCCTTTGCGGTGTACTAACAGTGCCAACCAAGCAATCAACTTTTATCACTCTTAAAATCTTCTTGCCCGGGTGAGGCCGAAGACTTTGTTTTTTTCCTTGAATTTCCTTTTGTCCCCGTCGGAGAAAACTCATCAACTAACGCCATAACATTTTTTTGCGTCTCATATTTAAGCGCCAAGAACTGCATTATAAACTTTTCTAATTCTTCGAGTGTGATATTCGGCTCTGAAGAAGGGTCTATATGTTTAAAGGCTTCCACCTCCTCTCGCAACTGTTTAGAAAGAGACTGTTGCGCTTGGCACATAGAAAGCAAAAAATGCTCCAAAGAACAATTGAGGGCTTGATCAAAATCAAAAAGCCAATTGACATGCAGCGCATTGGTGCCCACTTCGTACTTTTGAACTTGCTGAGCCGTGATCCCTAATATTTTCCCCAGGTCCCTTTGGGTCATCCCCAATTGCTGCCTTCTTTTGCGGATAAACGCGCCAAGACTTATGCTAGGATTGTTTGACGGGGCTTCGCTTCGTTTCATACAGCTCGGAAAACAAAAAAAGACCACAATTCACTATACATAATAGCAGCCTGCTTTAAAACGAGGGGCCTTGAAAAATTTAAAATTTTTTTGTTTTTTCCTCCACCTTTTTTGGAGAAAGATCTTTAGGGAAGTTCGCTCAAAGCAGTTCAAAAAACGTATTTCGTCTAAAAAGCGCGTGCACAGGCAGCTTAGAAAAGCTACCGTAAAAAGAGAGCCTTGGAAATTTGGAGATGTTCCAAAATTGGAGAAGATCTCTTTACTTTTCAAAGAGGGTCCTGAAATTCAGCGGTGGTTTTTGGGAATTCCTATTTTTGTTGGGCTTGGGATTTGGACCTATTTTGATTTGTCTTTTGAGCCTCCACCGCGCGCCACTCTTCTTATTTTGGGAAGCGTTTGCGGCGTTTTAAGTGTTGGAGCTATCTTCCTCAAAAAAAGAATCAAAAAAAAGTTAACATCGGAAAAAATTTATTTCTTCAGCGTTTTTTGCCTTTTTCTTCTTTACCTTGCCAACGCTTTTGTTTTGGGATTTATCGCCGCTCAGGTACGCACCGTTTCTTTAAAAACAGAGCCTTTCCCCTTTTTTTTAGAAAATGTCACTTTTCAAGGCGAAATTGGTGCGGTCGAAGATGTTTCACGTGGAACAATGTCGCACCCACGACTTATGCGCCGCCTCATCTTAACGCACATTCAAGGTCTTCCTTATCCTGTGCCGCCTTCTTTAAAAATTCGCGTTCAAGGGCCGTTTAAGAAACTTCAAAAAGCCGAACCTTTTCAACAGATTCAGTTGGTCGCCGACGTTTTCCCTCCTCCTTTTCCCTTGACAATGCATGGGTATGATGCGCCTTTTGATGCGTACTTCAAGGGGATCTCAGCGTTTGGACGCGTCAAAGAGGTCCTGCGCCTTCAAGAGAAGAATTTTCAGGAAAATCTTCTTCAAGCAGATTCCCTCGCCCTTCATGCCGAGCAGCCTTCCGCCAAAACGAAATTTTTCTTGGGCCTTCAAAAAAAACGCGTCACGCTCACACAGAAAATTAAAAAAAATTTACCCCAAACCGTCCAGCCTTTAGGAACCGCGCTCTTAACAGGAGACAAATCGGGCCTCACGCTTCCTATGCGCGAAAATTTTACGCGCTCAGGCCTATCGCACATTCTGGCTATTTCAGGGCTTCACATGGGCCTGTTGGCCTGGCTTGTTTTTGGCGTGCTCTCGCGCCTTTTGCCCGTCCTTCCTGCCCTTGCTCTACGCGTTCCTATCAAGAAAATAGCCGCTGTTTTAATGCTCCCCATTGTTTTTGGGTATTGCCTTTTGTCGGGATCTTCTTTTTCCGCCCTGCGCTCTTTTTTGATGGTGAGCCTCGCGATGACGGCGATTCTCTTGGATCAAAAAATTGTATCGTTACGGTCCGTAGCTTTTGCGGCGCTCTTTATTTTGCTTTTTTTCCCCGAAAGCCTTTATTCTGTTAGTTTTCAGTTGTCTTTTGCCTCTGTTGTGGGGCTATGCGCTTTTTTTGAACCTTCGCGAAACCCAAAGCTTCTCGCCCTTCCAGAGTCTCAACAAAAGCTTAAAAACCTCCTGAAGAAACAAAATTCGCCTGATTTTTTTGAAAAAACTCTTGACTCTCTCAAAAAACTTTTAAGGCCGTTAAAACAAAGCGTCTGCTCCACTTTGGTGGCAACTCTTTTTACGGCGCCCCTCATTCTTTACGTTTTCCAACGTTTCACTCTGGTGGGCGTTTTTGCCAATGTTGTTGCCATTCCTCTTTTGAGTTTTGCGATTATGCCTCTTGGCATCGCATCCCTTTTTTCGTTCGTTTTTTCTGCAGACGGGATCCCGTTTCTTTTTAAACTTTTTGGCTGGAGCCTGACGCTTTTAGCCAAAATCGCCGACTTCGTTGGGCATATGCCGGGTTCGGATATTATTTTCCCGCGGCCCCCTTTCGCAAGCCTCCTCCTTATTGTTTTGAGCGCTCTTTGGATTTTAATGTGGCAAAATCGCAAAAGATGGCTGGCCGTCCCCGTTTTGGCAGGCGGGCTCCTTTTCTTTTTTGGATGTCCCCCTCTTCCAGAGTTTTTTGTCACGCAGCAAGGAGAACTTTGGGGGCGCCGCGACGGAGACGTCTTTTGGATTTCGGATCTTCGCAAAGGCAGTTTTCCTGGAAAAGTTTGGTCACAAGAATGCGGCTTGCGCTGCGTTCAAGAAGCGTCTGCCGCCCAAGTTCAGGCGTGGCGCGCCTTAGCGGAAGATTTCTGTTCGCGCCTTGAAGATGCGAAGGATGTTCTCTTTATCGGGCCCGAACAAAAACCCCAAAAAAGAAAAATTTTCCTTTTACGTGCTAAGGCCAAAGCGCGTCCTTGGTATCTCTCGGGGATTTCTTGTGACGAACAAGGAAGCAAGCGTTGAGGCTGCTGTTTAGAAGTTGTCTTCATGCCCTTTAAAAGGAGGATTTTTCAGGAAAAACGCAGCGCAGTACCGGAGCGTACTTAAATGTACGTGAGGAACAAGCAGCGGATTTGACGCAAAAAATACCCTTTAAAAGGAGCATGAAGACAGCTTCTTAGATTTTTGCCGTGTATAGCTAAGCGGCTTGAAAAATTTGCAAAAAAAATGTAAACCCTATTAGTGATTTTTGTTAACGGTTTTAATTTGGCTTACAGTACAGATTTTAGAAAGAGGGTATTGGAACATTACGCGAAAAGT
>BNTO01000043.1 GCA_025996655.1 Alphaproteobacteria bacterium | reverse complement strand
GTCTTTGAAACGTTACAGGTTTTTTCGTGATTGTGTCGTAGGTGAGCATGTCCAACTTCCTCTTGGCAGAGAACCTAAGCCTTTTTATCAAATCTTTGCCCTTTTTGCACCTTTCACAGGAGGTCTAATTTTAATCGTGTATTATTCCGTGAGTGGGAATACGCGAAAAATAGCTCAGAAAATTCAAGAAAGAACAAAAGCCGATTTGTATGAGGTTGAACTTGTGGGGTCCTACGCTTCAACAGCGGCAGTTTATCGAAAAATTTTGCTTCAATGGGTGCGGAAGAAACTTCCGGTGTTAAAAAAACCGCTTCCTCCTTTTGGTTCTTACGATCTTATTTTTGTAGGCTCTCTTGTGTGGGCTTGGACACTTCCGGCTCCCCTCCTTTCGTTTCTTTCTCAAAGTGATTTCAAAAATATAAAGTCAACTATGTTTTTCATTTGTTTTTTAGTACCGCTCTTTGCCTTTTTTTCAGGAGTACGGCGTGGAATCTATGGATAACTCTAGCGCCTATGCATAACTCCATGAAAAACGGAAACGTTCCGTTTCCCTATATTTTTCACAGAGTTATACACAAGCGCTAGAGTTATCCATAGATTCCACGCCGTACTCCTGAAAAAAAGGCAAAGAGCGGTACTAAAAAACAAATGAAAAACATAGTTGACTTTATATCGGATTTGTGATTATAAAGCCCAAGCGAAGCAATGATTTGCTTGAGTGAACCAATTCCATCCAACGACTTCTTAAAATAATAATGATCGGAAAGATTGTTTTTGAGTTTGTTAATTTTTACTGGCCATTGATTGGATTCATCTATTTTGTATAAATACTCGATAACCTCGGCATCTGGTGTTGTGAACTCTATTTGGCTTTCACGAAAACTCCTGTCTCCCAGAAGTAATCCGAAAAAGTAAGGATCCAGAGGTAATTCCTGTTTGGGAAAATCGATGGTGGATTTTGCAAGGTTGAAATTTCCTTGAAAAGTTTTCGAAAGTTCAGCGTAATCTTCAGCCCTCAACAGCAAAGGTTCCTTCTGTTTTGAGGTAGCAAAGATCTTTTAATCAAACCCAATCAAAAACGAGTCGCTCTTCTTTGGGTGCACTTCAACGGCAGAAACCATATTTTTTTACATCAAAAACACATGTTCTATGCTGATTAAAACGGCCTATAATTTTGAAAAGTAGTGGCTTTTGGTTAGTCCTTTTTGAATGATTTCACATTTGTGGCGCCGTTTCGTTACTTTGCAAGGAGGCCCCTTTAGAAACGAGGAGAGATGCGTTCAAAAATTTTAGTGGCAGGAGCGGATTCTTCTTTTTGTCGATCTTTTTTTCAAGCGGTGGAGGCCCGAGGGGTTTGTGTAGAGAAAATTCCCATCAAAACGCACTCGAGCGGAGAAATGGAGTTAGGCGCTTTTTCTGGAGGGGCGAAGGACCTTGTCCTTCAGCTCCCTTTTCTCTCTCCGAATAAAACTTTTTTATGCGCACAGTTGCTCAACAAAAAATTTCCCGTCTTGCCCTTTTGTATTCCTTTTGTGCCGTATGCACGAAATTTGGAAAGTTTCTCTGCCCTTTATTCGGATTTCCGCAAAATTCAAACTTTTGACTTTCATATGTCTAAAACGTCGTTTCCTTTTTTGAGGGACGAGGATCTTTCGGATTTTTTCGCAAAAGCCCTTCAAGGCTTTTCCTTCGATGAAAAAACGACTTTTGTGTTAGGCCCCGATAAAGGTTCTTTAAGGCGAGCAACCCGGCTAGGTCAGGTGCTTCAACTGCCTGTGTTTATTGCCGAGAAAAAAAGGATGGAACGCGAGTGCTTGGTCTCTTTGCCCGACATTCCGCCTTCTTTTCGAACATGTATTGTGAGAGACGATATTTTGGATTCAGGGGAAACATTAGAAGCAGCCATAACGTCCTTAAAGCGCATGGGCATCTTTCGCATTATTGCTGTTGTTACGCATGTCCTTTCTTCAGATTGGGATCCTTCTTTGCAGGGCATTGATCTTGTGACGTTGGACATTTTTGAGGGCCCTTCGCAATCCTCTCTTTTCAAAATCCCTTTTGCTGATTTTTTATTGTCGCGCATTCTAGATTTACCGCGCGGCTTCTAGATTTTGTGGGGCGGGTCCTGTGTTATACGGAAACGCCGGATAGGAAAAATCTCCCATCTTCGCATAATACATGGGTAAGGCGAAGAGGCAGGAATGTGCCAAGCGGAAGAGATTCTCCCTGCGCTTGGACAGCGAAAAAATGTTCGGTCTTTCCCCAGAAAACTCCCCCTTTTTTCTTTTCCAAAAGGACAAGAACCGTTTGGCCGACAAGATTTTTCATTTCTTTTTGCAAAATCTCTTGGCCAAGAATTTGAAGGTGTTGAAGCCGCTCTTTTTTCTCGGCACGTGTGACTTTGGGACCAAGCTGACTCGCAACGGTGTGAGGGCGATCGGAATAAGGAAAAATGTGCAAGAGGGAAACGTTGCATGCGCGTACAAGGTCACACGTTTTTTGAAACATGTCCTCCGTTTCTCCAGGAAAGCCAACGATAAGATCTGCACCAAGAGCGATTTCAGGGCGAAGCGTGCGAATTTTTTGTGCCAAGTGGCGTACATCTTCCGGTTGATGGCGACGCAACATCCGGCGTAAAACAGAAGGATCGCCTGATTGTAAACTGAGGTGCCAATGGGGAAGAACACGTGGGTTTTTCATAACCTCATAAAGTTCCTCGGAAAGAGCGGCAGGATCCAAAGACGAGAGACGAAAGCGAACGGAATCGGGGAGATTCTGGAGAAGATCGCGAAGAAGCGTTCCCAAATTGTGGTCTCCCTCGCTGTAAGAAGCAATATCAATTCCCGTGAGATTGATTTCGCAAAACCCTTTTTCCGCAAATATTTTGGCTTGTTGCAAAATAGTTTCAAAAGGAAAACTGACCGATTTCCCACGAGCAAGGCGAATAACGCAAAAGGAACAGGTATTGTTGCACCCCGTTTGGATTTGTAAGAAGGCGCGAACACGTTGTTCAAATCCCGATAAAAATTCAGAAGGGGAGGGGAGGGGGGAGGGGAGGGCGGAGAACACAGGAAGGGCATGAGGAGAAGGAGGCGGCAGCAAAGACAGGTCAAAAGAGTGGGGCGTTTTCTCACGATTCACTAAAACGCGATCCACTTGTGGCATGTTTTCGTAGGAACGAGGATCGAGCGTGGCCGAACACCCTGTAACAATAATGCGTTTTTGAGGATACGCCTTTTTGAGGTGGCGAATTTTTTGGCGCGCTTGGCGTTCCGCCTCCGCTGTTACGGCACAAGTATTAACGACAATAACATTTTGTTCCTCTTGTTCGCCTAACCATTGTTTTATTTTTTCCGATTCGAGCGTATTTAAGCGACAACCAAAGGTCACGACTTTAGGGTCTTCTTTAGAATTTTCCGCCATAGAAGTTAGGAAGGCCTTTTGCTCGCTAGCAAAGAGAATAGCACGCGGTTTTAGAAGGAATCTACGGGATCCCAAGCTCTTTCAAGATGGTAAATCGTAGTGCCTGCAACAAAAACAGCATCCATTTGTACGCCCTCTATAGCAAGATTTTGGGCGGATTCGGCAAGAAAAAGTTCCGCAGCCTGAGCAAGGCGCGCCTTTTGTTTTTCTGAAATAGCCACACGCGCTTGGTGTAAAAGCTTGCGATTTTTTACCTCAACAATGTGGAGAATGTTGTCTTTAAAGGCGACAATATCAATTTCGCCAACAGATGTTTTATACCGTTTACAAAGAACATCGTAGCCGTGCCGTTCTAAGAAAAACGCAACATGTTTCTCGGCATCAACGCCTTTTTGATAAGACGTGGGCACGCTTGTATTGGCGGCTCTCGGGAAGCTCTCTTTTGTTTGCGCAGGACAAGGGCTGTATTTCAGAGCGGCAACCATGTTTTCCCTTTATTCTCCTTTATAATTTTTATTATAACACTCTTTTTCTTTTTTTGAAATCCCTAGGGGCGATTTTCGGTCAAAGGTCCGCTAGGCTTCGCGTCCAAAAATTGGCGCATATAAGGATTTTCCGTTGTATCCAGGCCTTTCAGCGAACCTGTCCAAATAATTTTGCCTTCAAACAGAAAACAAATGCGGTCGGCGATTTTATGAACGCTATTTAAATCGTGCGTAATGGTGATACTTCCAATGTTTAAGCCCTTAACAGCTTGGACAATGAGATCATTGACAATTCCGCTTGTAATGGGGTCCAAGCCCGTCGTCGGCTCATCAAAGAAAATCATGCGCGGCTCAAGAATAAGAGTACGCGCTAAGCCCACGCGTTTTTGCATACCACCCGACAAAGAAGCCGGCATAAGAGACGCCATTTTTCGATCAAGCTCCACTTTCTCCATGGCAGCAAGAGCAAGGGGTTTGGCTTCCTCAGGCGGCATTTTTCGCCCATAAATAAGGCCAAACGCAACGTTTTCCCAAAGGGTGAGGCTATCAAAAAGCGCGCTTCCCTGAAAAAGCATGCCCATCCTATGTCTCACTTTTGTTTCTTCTTCGGGGGTCGCTTTGTCCAGATCCACGCCATCAACGCTTATCGTTCCAGAATCTTTAGGAAGAAGGCCTAAAATTGTTTTCAGCAAAACCGACTTCCCTGTGCCCGAGCACCCCAGTATAATAAGGGACTCGCCTTCCTGAAGGTCCAAATCAACGCCACTCAAAACGCGCTTTTCGTTAAGCGTGACGTGCAAATCGCGAATTTTTAACATGAGGGCCTCTCCTTAAAGTAAGATAACTTTCAGACTAAATTATTTATGAAACAAAATCGTTGTCAGTAAATAATCGAGAAACATAACGGCAATCGAGGAATAGACAACGGCGTTCATGGTGGCACGTCCCACGCCCGCGGCGCCATCTTTAGCGTTCGCGCCTTGGTAGCAGCCCATGAGAGCCGTTGTGACGCCAAAAAAGGCTGCCTTAATCAACCCAAAGGAAACGTCCTCAAACGTCAAAAACTCAACCGTTCTCTTTAAATATTGTTCCGCATTAAAGCCCAACTGATACACGGCAATCAGAAATCCACCAAAAACGCCAAGCACATCCGCTATAAAAACCAACAAAGGCAGCGTAAGCAACCCCGCCAAAATGCGAGGCCAATACAAATAGCGATAAACACAGGTTGAAAGAGTTGAGAGGGCGTCAATTTGTTCCGTAACTTTCATGGTTGCAATTTCGGCGGCGATCGTTGCGCCAACACGCCCCGAAAACATGAGGGCCGCAATAACAGGCCCCAATTCTCGCGTAACACACAAGACAACAAGGGTGGGCAAAGCACCTTGGGCAGAAAAACGCGAAAATCCGGTGTAACTTTGCAAGGCCAGGACGATGCCCGTAAAAATGGACGTTAGGCCGATGACAGGCAGCGAATAAAATCCTATTTCCATCAATTGTTTTCTGATTTGCTTGCCATAATACGGGCGCGTTAGGCCACAAAAGACCGTCTTTTTCAAAAAGAGGGCACTTTTCCCACACGATTGCAGAAAGCTCAAAAAACCTCGGCCAATATAAGCTAAGAAATTCACACACGCCTTTTTTGTTTTTTCTTTCTCCTTTAAGTGTAGCATGGTCGTTCTCTGGATGCATGCCGTTCCGTTGCTGTTGTCCTTTCCTTGAAATTTATTACATTTTTTCCATAATATTTCTTATTGAACTTTTGCACGTTTAATTTCTGCCGGACTCGGACCACAAAAAAAAAGCCCTTGCGGGCTCTTTTTCACAAAGAATATTTCCGCTCCGAAAGCGTCTCCCCGTCAATCCAAAGAAAGCGTCACGGAATCTCTAAGCTGCTTATCGAGAATATAAAAATCCCGCTTATCGCTTTCTGAGATGGTCACGGCCCCTTTCTTAGCCAATTTCACCACACGGTGCGCGGCGGCTCGGCTCTTCATGCGCGCGGCTCGAATCAAAAGCTCTGTCGCTTTCACCGAATCTTTCGCACCGCCTCGACCCTCAAAATAAAATTCCGACAAATAGAAAACGCTCTCCGAATCGCCTAATCCTGCCCCCTTTTCAAACCATGCCCTCGCCTTCTTATCATCGCGCGGCGTCAAATCATTAAACGCAAAATCACTGTATTCCAAGCCCATGCGCCGACAGGCATAACCACTTCCCTTTTCGGCCGCTTTCGTGAGCAATTTCAAACCTTTTTTAATATCCGTGGGACCATTCAACCCGTAATAAAGTTTCTCCGCTTGGAGGACCAAATCCTCCGCCGTTTGGCCTTGTTTCGAAACAGCCTTAAGCAACGCGGTTGGCTTTTGAGCGTCCGCGGCGGGCGCCTTTCGGGCCGCAGCCTCTACGACAGGCGTAGAAACCTTTTTTGCCTCAACTTTTTTTTCTGCAACAACTGGGCTCTTTTCAAGATCGTCTGTTTTAACAGGAGCACAACGGCTCAAAAAAAAGGCCGAAGACAAAAGAAGATATGTTTTTAAAGTTTTTTTCATACGTTTTTAAGAACCAACTCACTACCTCTCCTTTAAGTCTACTACGCACAATTTTAAAAAGAATAGAGGGGGAAGCGTTTTTTTTCGTTCTCCCTCTCAAAATCACTCCTTTCTTTTTCTCTTTTTTTTTGCTCTCCTCACCGAGAGGTCTATTGGTTCCTGCGTAAAAATCTATACAGTGGTGCATCTCTTGCAATTTCCCGTATCTATTATCGGTCGAAGCTAAACCCTGCGGGCACTCTGTTTTTCGTATCGGTTGTCCCTATACTAGCCGGGCCAAGAAGTGCAGCGCTACATGCAACGAGTCTTAAAAAATTTTTCATATCAAACCTATAACAAGAATCACATATTTCGTTATTGTCTAGTCCCAAATTCTTGTTGTATAATTCTTGAGCAAACTCCGTCGACTCTTTCCCCCTCTTTTTAGCAACAAATTCTACGGGGGTAAACCCTTTTATCGCCGTCAATCTTTTCCCCAAGTTATAGGCATTGATAAAATCTTTTAAATGATTCTTTAAGGACTCTTCGTCTTTGTAATAATACTTCTTAACCGTTGCTTCTTTTATCGTTCTGCCCCTGCGCTCAACTTG
>BNTO01000042.1 GCA_025996655.1 Alphaproteobacteria bacterium | reverse complement strand
TTGACAAACCGTTGCAGCTTATGCAGCATCTTTCTCCTATCTTCCGAAACGACATATTCATGGATCTCAACCTGAATGGGATGACGGATCCCAAGTCGCGGGGTGAGTGCTTTCAGGCATGTTAACCTCCTGTTTTTTCTCAATGAGGTACACTTCTTCGCGTGACTTTACCATCACGAGAGGATTTTTGTTTTTAGGGGTAGCGTTGCACTTGGCTGTTGAAGGGGCTTTGACGGTTGTGTAGACAGACTATACAGCATCTTGCGAGAAGTTCCTGTCCTTATTTGTTAGCAAAAAAGCTGCTCGTCAGAAACTCTTAAAAAGCTGTGTGATTGATCAAGACAAATGTAACCTTAGCGAAAAGGACATTCGGGATATAGCTTATAGAAATCATTCTTTTTTGAAACAATAAAATAACCTACGGCCTCGTCTTCGCCTGATTGGGTAACTCCGCCATCAGAGAAACTTTTGCGATGCCGCTAGCAGAAATGAGGCTCATCACCTCAACGACGGTAGCGTATTTCAAGTTTTTGTCTCCTTGAACATACACGCAAGCGTCTTTGTTTTGTTGAAGAATGCCCGCCAGTTTTTCGAGCAAATGCGCCTTATCCACAGGCATTTCCTGAATGTAAATCTGCCCGTCCGCCCTTATCGAAACGACAAGGGGTTCCACCGCATCATTCAGTTGCGCTGCCGTCGTTTGCGGCAAATCAACTTTAATCCCTACCGTCATCATAGGCGCCGTTATCACAAAAATAATGAGCAAAACCAACATAACGTCAACCAGGGGGGTGACATTAATCGCGCTGTTTTGGCGAAAGCTACGGACTTTTCGGCCCGACGCTGAGGAATAATGGGCCATTATCCCTCCTGCTCTTCCAATTGGCGCGAGACAATGGCGTTAAACTCGCTGGCAAAAGTATCCAGCCGATTGGCGTAGCGATTCAAATTGCTGGAAATAGAATTATACGCAATGGAAGCGGGAATCGCCGCGATAAGACCAATGGCCGTCGCAAAGAGGGCCTCGGAAATCCCTGGGGCCACCGCGGCCAAATTGGCGCTTTGTTGCTGCGCAATGGACTGAAAACTGTGCATAATGCCAAGGACCGTCCCAAAAAGCCCGACAATCATGCCGTTGGATCCCAAAGACGCCAAAAAACCCGTGTGGCGCTCGAGAGCTGCGACCTCTTTGCTAATGATGAGCTGCATAACACGATCAATCTGCTGCTCCAAATTTCCTTTGAGGCCGTTCGAAAGTTTCCGACCGCCGCGTGACAACGCATGGCGCCACTCGCGCATCGCCGCGCAAAATAAGGAGCACAAGGGGTCTGTGGGCTTTCCATAAATTCGCTCGTAAAGCGTTTCCAAAGAACTTGCGGACCAAAACATTTCTTCAAACTCATTCGCCGCGGAGTTGAGATGTTTGAGGCGGCGCGTTTTGTCAATAATAATCGTCCAGGACCAAAGGCTCGCCAGGAGCAACCCGACAATGACTAGTTGAATAACAAATTCCGCGCGCAAAAAAAGCGCCCAGACGGACGTATCAAGGGTTGCCGCTGCGGATGTTGCTGTTGTTTGGACGTGTGCCAAATTTCCGAGATTGTCAGGCACAGCTAAAGCCGCTACAAGCATTCGGCGTCCATTTCCTTTTTTTTGCTACAATGCAAGTCTACACGGTTCAAGCGGCGAAAAGCAAAGAAATTGAAAGCCCACTAAAAAGTATGAGGGCAAAACTTCGCTTACAAAAGGCTTGCAAAAAATTTTCTGTTCATGTACATTGAGAGGTAGAGCGATCATGAGATCGTTTATTGGACTCTGCCACCTGGCATTGTCGTTTTTTTTAAGGAGTTTATTATGTTTATAAAAAAATCAGTTTGTTGTCTTTTGTTGGGAGCTTCCTTTTTGCCGGTAGCGTATCGAAACGACTTGAAATCAAAAGTTAGAGGAGGGGCTACAGACGAAAAGACAGAGAAAAATCTGATTGCCTGCCCGATTATATCGGGGTAACAGCTTGACGAACTGGCCGCTCCAAACCTGGTAACGCTTTCAGGCAGTTAGCTGTCGCCTCGAGATTTGGGACGAACGTTGATATCGAACACAGCGACGCAATAACAATCTTCCTGAGGGATGTAGATTTTTTGGAAACGTTCGGAATACCTATCTCGGAATTGACCGCTCTGAACAGCTCACGCTTGACTTCTTTGCCCGATTATAAAGAGCGTACTGATGCGGAGCTCTCCAAGAGATTTAAACGAGTTGTCGAGAAAGTCGCTTTAGAACAGGGCGCTGCAAATTACTTCAAGGAACTGTACGCAAACAAAGCGAAATACACAACGCCAGATAAAGTCATAGAACTTTGCTCTGACGGGTCAATGGGCTTCGAAGGAGGTAATCATTCAGGCCGCGAATTTCCCTCAGAAGAGGCGCGGGAAAAAAACGAGGCCGAGGCGGAGTCTAGTTGTAACGCAAATATCCGCAGTAAAATAGAAACGCAAATAGGAAACGTGATTTATGTGAACATCGCTGGACAAGTATGGGCTCCTAAAAAGCAATAGTAGACTAGTTAGACCAGGGACCTTTTACTTGTCAAGGAAGGGATCTCTTTGTTTAGGTTTTATTGCAGCTTCCTAGACCACCACCCTCTCTCTTCAAACAAGAGCCCTCAGTTCCTCCTCTTCCTTCTTCGCGCGCTCACGCGAAATTTGGAAAAATGTCTTTTTGGGCAGCAAAAATGTCTTGAATTCCTTTTGTGGCAAGGTCAGTTAATTGATCCAAAATTTTTCGAGGAACGGGCTTTTTTTCCGACGTCATTTGGACTTCAATAAGATTTCCTTGGTGATCTAGGACAAAATTGGCGTCAACGTCGGCCTGCGAATCCTCAAGATATTCTAAATCCAACAAAGGCACGCCGTCGACAACGCCGCAAGAAATGGCTGCTACATTACAAAGAATGGGATTTTGAGAGATTTTTCGGCGCGCCTGCAATTTCTGAAGGGCCTGGCTCAGCGCAATAAAGCCGCCCGTAATGCTGGCGGTTCGCGTTCCGCCGTCCGCCTGAATCACATCGCAATCAATTTTAATTTGTCTTTCTCCGAGGGTTTCTAAATCCACCGCCGCACGTAACGCCCGCCCAATCAACCTTTGGATTTCTTGGGTGCGCCCGGATTGCTTGCCCTTGACGGCCTCGCGCTCAATGCGCTCATTCGAGCAACCCGGCAACATGCCATATTCTGCGGTAATCCAGCCTTTTCCTGTGTTACGCAAAAAAGAAGGGACTTTTTCATCCACCGTCGCCGTACAAATAACGTGCGTATCACCCATTTTGACAAAACAAGACCCCTGCGCGTTTTTCATAAAGCCTGGCCCCAAAAAAAGAGGGCGGAGTTCATCGTTACGACGGGTGCGGCGGGCCATATGGTGTTCCTTTTGTTTAAACTTGCGTGAGTTCCACTTTTCCTTTGTTGGCCATTTTTTCGCGATCTATTTTGAAAAAGAGCAACAAAGGCGCGGACAACGCGATCGAAGAAAACGTTCCCAGCGCAATCCCAATAAAAATAGGAATGCTAAAGGAAGCGATCACCTCGCCGCCAAAAAGGCACAGCGCAAAAACGGCGAGCAAGGTTGTTCCCGCCGTCAAAACGGTTCTTGACAGCGTTTCGTTGATGCTTTTGTTGATCAATTCGAGCATAGGCATTTTTCGGTAGCGTTTCAAATTTTCGCGAATGCGATCAAAAATCACAATCGAATCGTTGATGGAGTAGGACGCGGTTGTCAGAATCGCCACAATAGCCGTCCCATTAAATTCGAGCCAAAGAAGCGCATAGGCCCCCACAAGCCCAATACAGTCCTGCGCAAGAGCAATAAGGCCGCAGAGTGCAAATTGCCACTCAAAGCGAAGCGCAATATAAATGGCAATGGCAAGCAAAGAAAAAATCACCGCTTTAATGGCGTTATTCACAAGTTCTTTGCCAATATTCGGCCCGATGGTTTCGACTTTTCGGTACGTGACGCCTTCGCCCAGGACAGCTTTAATTTTGTTGATAACGACGACGTGCTCCGCCTCATCCCCCATTGCCGCTGAATTCTCTGTTTCTTCGATGCGCTCCAGTTTGATCTTAAGATCTTTCCCTTTTGTTCCATACTTTTGCAAAGAAATTTCGCCAGGATAAGCCTTCGCAAGTTTTTCCCTCAAAAGAGACAAATCCGGAGGCGTTGGGAATTGCGCCTCGACAACATAGCCGCCCTTAAAGTCAAGGCCATAATTCAAACTTTTTGAAAAAAATAAAAAGAGGGATCCCAAGATAATGGACAAAGAAACGATAAAAATTTTGTTTTTATGCCCAACAAAATTGATATTAACGTTATCTGGAATGAGTTTGATCATAAAGTTCCTCGCTATAGGGGCAGCGTTTTCGACTTACTAACCCGCACCCATGTGACAAGGAGCAGTTGCGTTAAAGTCAGCGCCGTAAACATAGAAATAACAACGCCAAGCGCCAACGTTACGGAAAACCCTTTGACAGCGCCCGAGCCAAAATAATACAAGAATGCGGCGCCAATGAGGGTGGTCAAGTTCGAATCCAAAATGGCGGTGAGCGCGCGTTTATAGCCGTGATCAATGGCTGCCAAAACGCGCATACCCGCGCGAAATTCCTCGCGAATCCGCTCAAAAATTAAAACATTGGCGTCGACGGCCATGCCAATGGTCAAGGCAATCCCAGCGATGCCTGGAAGCGTGAGCGTGGCGCCCAGCAAAGAAAGCCCCGCAAAAAGCATGACAATATTCATCACAAGCGCCACATTGGCAAACATTCCCAAATACGAATAAATGAGCACCATAAACGCCGCCACAATAACGAAGGCCATAAGTGTGGCGTTTTTTCCATGCGCAATGGAGTCCTCGCCCAAACTTGGCCCCACAACGCATTCCTCCACAATTTTGAGGGGGGCCGGCAAAGAGCCCGCGCGAAGCAAGAGAGCCAATTCATTGGCTCCCTCCACCGTGAAATGCCCGCTGATCATAGCGTTGCCACCAGGAATAACTTCGTTAAAAACGGGAGCACTAATGACTTTGTCGTCCAAAACAATCGCAAATTGTTTTTTCACGCTTTTCGATGCCTCATACATCTGCTGGCGGCCAATATTATTAAACTTAATGCTGACAACGGGCCGGCTGTGTTCGTCAAAGGAAGCCTGGGCATCAATAAGCGTATCGCCTTGAATGATGACATTTTTTTTAATAGGCAAGAAAACAGCCGTTCCGTCAGGGCGCTCTTCGGGAAGATACACCGTCCCTATGGGCGGCGTGGGAAGGAGCTCTTTCGTTCCTTTCGCTTCAACAATGGGTTGAGAAGATTCGTCGACCCACTGAAAAGACAATTTTGCCGTCGTTCCAAGCAGGCGGCGCACTTCCGAAGGATCGTCAACGCCAGGCAATTGGACAATAATACGGTCGGTTCCTTGGCGCTGAATGTTGGGCTCTTTCGTGCCGCTCGCATCAATGCGGCGGCGGACGACTTCAATAGATTGGTCAATAATGTTTGAATTTTTCTGAAACATAGCTTGTTCCGAAAGAACCGCCTCCAACACCTTAAGATCCCCAGGCTTGTGGCGAATCGTGAGGTCTTTGTCCATTTTGTTCAGCGTTTTTTCGGCCGTTTCAATTTGATCCGCCTCCAAAATGGTCACTTCAATCACGCTTTCTTTAACGAGAGGCCGCACACGAAGGCCTGAATATTTTATTTTTTGTTTGCGCAGGGTCTTGCGCACTTCGCTGAGCATATGCGTCATATAATCATTCGTTGCGGCGTGCGTATCCACCTGAAGTTGCAAGTGAGAACCGCCACGCAAATCCAGCCCAAGATTCACCGTTTTTTGGAGCCACTTGGGAAAGGTCGCCCGCGTCGCGTCGGAAACGAGGTTGGGAACAACGAACAGTACAGCTAAAAAGCAAACGCCCAAAATACATGAGACTTTTGATTGAGAAAAAGAAATCATAGAAAATTCCTTAACAAACTACAGTAAAAGAAGGGGGGCGACCGCCGTTGGCAAACGGGCGCGCCATTCTTCGCACAACATCCCTCTAAAACAGCCCCTCCCCAATTTCGCCTTTTATTTTTTACGTTTCGCATGTTTTCCCCATTTCGAACCTGTTGAGGCTTGAGCCTCTTTGGCTTTTTCGGCGGGTGCGCCTGCGATCGGGGCGTAGTCGGCCGCGACAGAATTTTTTAGAATGGTAATGGTGGTGTTGTCGGCAATGTCAAGGTTAACCTCGGTCTCTTTCACTTTTGAAATTGTGCCAACGATGCCCGCATTAGTCACAACGCGGTCGCCTTTTTTCAAACCGCTTATAAATTTTTGATGCAGCGTCGTCTTTTTTTGTTGAGGCCGAATCATCAAAAAATACATAACAACAAAAATCAAGAGAAAAGGAAGAACGGACATTAGAACGTCCGTGCCTTGGCGGGCCGCCCCCTCGGCATAAGCTTTACTAAAAAACATGATGAAACGAAAACATAAAACCCTCAACAAACAGGTTACACAGCCTTGCGTCTGGATTCAAGTCGTTTGCTGAATTTTGCGAAAAAGGCTTCTTTTAAGGGCGTGCTCTGATTGCGAAAATTTTGTAGAAAATTTTTGAAAAGATAACAGCCCTATCTTATTATTGAGTTGAGTTGTAAAGTCCCTTAGCGAGTTTTTATGCAAATCCGTCTTTTTTCTCTTATTTTTCTGTGTGCGGGAGCTTGGCCTTCTAGTTTCGAGTACCGCGTTCCGATTGAGGAAACTGTTAGCAGTAAAGGAAAAAAGTATATTACCGAGGAAACTATCAAATTTTACATGACACGCATCGTGGCTCCAACCTTTGAAGTTATGTATCAAAATTACCAAATCGCTGTTGCCCTAATAGGAACTGCAGTCATATCAGCAGCTGTAGCCTATACTCTTGTTCCGCTCGTCTGTTTCTATAGCTAAGCGGCTTGAAAAATTTGCAAAAAAAATGTAAACCCTATTAGTGATTTTTGTTAACGGTTTTAATTTGGCTTACAGTACAGATTTTAGAAAGAGGGTATTGGAACATTACGCGAAAAG
>BNTO01000041.1 GCA_025996655.1 Alphaproteobacteria bacterium | reverse complement strand
GAAGCAAAGGCAGAAGGGCGTGTTGTCCCAGCATCGCATTACCGAAATATCGGTATTATGGCGCATATTGATGCAGGAAAAACGACGACCACGGAGCGTATCTTATTTTACACAGGGAAAACGCACAAAATTGGTGAGGTCCACGAGGGCGAAGCTACGATGGATTGGATGGTCCAAGAGCAAGAGCGCGGGATCACCATTACGTCGGCGGCGACGACGTGCTTTTGGCGCGATCATCGCATTAATATTATTGATACGCCGGGTCACGTCGATTTCACGATTGAAGTCGAACGCAGTTTGCGTGTGTTGGACGGAGCCGTCACGGTTTTTGACGGCGTTGCGGGTGTCGAGCCGCAGTCCGAAACGGTGTGGCGCCAGGCGGATAAATACCACGTTCCGCGTATTTGTTTTGTGAATAAAATGGACCGCGTTGGCGCCAATTTCTTGCGCTGCGTGGATATGATTGTGGACCGATTGGGCTCGCGGCCTCTTGTGTTGCAGTTGCCTATTGGTGTTGAGAGCGATTTCAAAGGCATCGTCGATATCGTTACCATGAAAGGCGTTATTTGGGAAGGGGACGAAAACGGCGCGGTCATGGAAGACGTTGAGATTCCTGCCGTTCTGAAAAAAGAAGCCGAGAAATATCACGCCGACATGTTGGACATGATTGCGGAAATGGATGACGTGGTCATGGAGCTCTATTTGAGCGGCGAAACGCTGACGATGGAACAAATTAAATTGTGCATTCGAAAGGGTGTGCTGGCGGGAAAGTTTGTTCCCGTTTTGTGCGGAACGGCGTTTAAAAATAAAGGCGTGCAAACACTTTTGGACGCCGTTATTGATTATCTGCCGTCTCCTTCGGATTTGAAAATGGTGAAGGGCCACGACATGGATACCGACGCTGAGATACAGCGAGGGCTTGATAGCGATGAAGCTTTCTCAGGGTTGGCCTTCAAAATTGCGACCGATCCTTTCGTAGGGTCGATTACGTTTGTGCGCATTTATTCGGGAATTATTGAGTCGGGAACGTCGGTTCTTAATTCGACACGCGATAAGAATGAAAGGGTAGGGCGCATGTTGTTGATGCATGCGAACAACCGCGAAGATATCAAAGTGGCGCGTGCGGGGGATATTGTTGCGCTGTGCGGTCTTAAAAACACGGGAACGGGCGATACGCTGTGTTCGGAAAACAAGCCCATTATTTTGGAAAAATTAGATTTTCCCGATCCCGTTATTGAAATTGCTATTGAACCGCAAACGAAGGCGGACCAAGAAAAAATGGGCATAGCGCTGTCACGTTTGGCCTCGGAAGACCCGTCTTTTCGCGTGACGAGTGACCCTGAAACAGGACAGACCGTCATCAAGGGCATGGGCGAATTGCACTTAGACATTAAGGTCGACATTCTTAAGCGGGAATATAAAGTCAACGCCAATATTGGGGCGCCCCAGGTGGCGTATCGCGAAACGATCACAAAAGCGAATGAAATTGATTATACGCACAAAAAACAATCCGGAGGCGCTGGGCAGTTTGCACGCGTGAAAATTATTTTTGAGCCGGGCGAGCCAGGTTCGGGATTTTTGTTTGAAAGTAAAATTGTTGGGGGGGCTATTCCAAAAGAGTATATCCCTGGCGTTGAAAAAGGGCTAGAATCGGCGTTAACAACAGGGGTTGTGGCGGGCTTCCCTATGGTTGACTTCAAGGCTACCTTGGTTGATGGCGCGTTTCACGATGTTGATTCCAGTGTTTTGGCGTTTGAAATCGCAGCGAGGGCAGCGTTTCGTGAGGGCATCGTTCGGTGCGGCCCGAAGCTGCTCGAGCCCGTTATGAAGGTTGAAGTTGTAACGCCGGAGGATTATATGGGAGACGTGATTGGTGATTTAAATAGTCGGCGGGGCCAGGTTTCTGGGATGGACCAGCGTGCTAACGCGCGCGTGATTCACTCTACGGTTCCTTTGGCTTGTATGTTCGGGTATGTCAATACGCTGAGATCTATGTCTCAGGGGCGCGCTCAGTTCAGTATGGAATTTGACCATTACGAGCAAGTCCCTCAGAATGTCGCTGACGAAGTTAAAGCAAAATTGCGTTAAGTTTCGTTTTTTGTAGGTTTGTGTTTTTTTGTAGGAGGACGAAATGTCGAAAGTAAAGTTTGAGAGGAATAAGCCTCATTGCAATATTGGAACCATTGGGCACGTGGACCATGGTAAGACGACGTTAACGGCGGCGATCACCAAAGTCTTGTCCGAGAAAGGCCAAGCGGAATTCAAGGCCTATGACGATATTGATAAGACTCCCGAGGAGAAAGCTCGCGGGATTACAATCACAACGGCTCACGTCGAGTATGAGACCGACAAGCGGCATTACGCTCACGTGGACTGCCCAGGGCACGCGGACTATGTGAAAAACATGATCACGGGCGCGGCCCAGATGGACGGCGCTATCTTGGTCGTTTCAGCAGCGGACGGTGCCATGCCTCAAACACGTGAACACATTTTGCTTGCTCGGCAGGTTGGCGTTCCCGCTTTGGTTGTTTATATGAATAAAATGGATCAAGTGGATGACGCCGATTTGGCGGATTTGGTTGAAATGGAACTTCGAGAATTATTGACGGCGAGTAGTTTCCCGGGTGATAGCATTCCTGTTATCCGGGGATCCGCTGTCTGCGCTTTGGAGGGTCGCGAGACCACACTTGGGCATGATTCTATTTTGAAACTTATGAAAGAGGTGGACAATTACATTCCACAACCTGATCGCCCGAAAGACAAAGCGTTCTTGATGCCTATCGAAGACGTTTTTTCCATTTCGGGGCGCGGTACGGTTGTGACGGGGCGCGTTGAATCCGGGATCGTCAAAGTTGGCGAAGAAGTTGAAATCGTGGGCCTTCGACCGATCGCCAAAACTGTCGTGACCGGCGTTGAGATGTTCAAAAAGTTGTTAGATCAAGGCGAAGCGGGGGATAACATTGGCGTCCTGCTACGGGGCACAAAAAAAGAAGATGTCGAACGCGGACAAGTTTTGGCCACGGAGGGTTCCATTACACCGCATCAAGACTTTGAGGCCGAAGTTTATATTTTGACCAAAGATGAAGGCGGACGCCACACTTCCTTCTTCACCAATTATCGCCCTCAATTTTATTTCAGAACAACGGACGTCACAGGAACAGTAACGCTGCCTGAAGAAGTAAAAATGGTGCTGCCGGGCGACAACGTGCGGATGAAGGTAAATTTGTTGGCTCCCGTTGCGATGGATGAAGGATTGCGTTTCGCTATTCGCGAAGGGGGCCGAACGGTGGGGGCCGGCGTCGTTTCGAAGATTTTGAAATAGGGAAATTAGGAATATAAATAAAGAGAGTTGCTATGAAAGGTCAATTTATTCGCATCCGATTGCAGGCGTACGATCACCGGCTTCTAGATCAGTCCGTTAAGGAGATTGTTGAAACCGCGAAACGTTCGGGAGCCCGCGTATGTGGACCTATTCCGGTCCCTACGCACATCCAGAGGTTTACGGTCAACCGGTCTCCGCATGTGGACAAAAAGTCGCGCGATCAGTTCGAAATTAGAACGCACAAGCGTGTGATCGATATTGTGGATTGGTTGCCTCAGACGGTGGATGCTTTAATGAAGTTGGATTTAGCCGCAGGTGTTGGTGTTGAGATTAAGTTGTAGGGTACGTTATGAGAGCAGGATTAATTGCCGAAAAACTGGGAATGACCCAAGTTTTCACAGACACAGGTGTGCAAGTTCCTGTGACCGTTTTAAAAGTTGAAAGATGCACCGTTTTGGAACAAAAAACGGAAGTCGTGGATGGCTATAGCGCGGTGAAAGTGGGCGCGAAGCCTGTGGCGGCGAACAAGCTTTCCAAGCCCCTTCGCGGATACTACGCGAAAAAAGAGAGTGAGCCGTTCAAAATTTCTAAGGAATTTCGAGTCACAGAAGAGGCCATTCTTGATATTGGCACCGTCCTCGCTTCCAATCATTTTTCCGAAGGGCAATTAGTGGATGTTACGGGTATTTCCAAAGGAAAGGGTTTTGCTGGCCCTATGAAGCGCTACGGATTCGGCGGGTTGCGTGCCACGCACGGTGTGTCTCTCTCTCACCGAAGTCACGGATCCACTGGAAATCGTACCGAACCGGGTCGCGTTTTTAAAAATAAACGCATGGCGGGGCATATGGGGCATACACGCGTGACAAAACTCAATCTCACGTTGCATGCTATCGATTCCGAGCGAGATTTATTGTTTGTTCGCGGCAGTGTTCCTGGGCCCAAAGGCTCTTTGGTTTTTGTCAGAGATGCCATAAAGGCGTGAAATTTAGGATTAAGGTTAGGGTTAAGATTATGAAAGTCGAAGTCATTAACGTGCAGTATCAGTCGCAGGGCACAGCGGAGCTCAATGACGAGCTGTTTGGCCTTGAGCCTCGCGCTGACATTTTAAGCCGTGTTGTGCGGTGGCAATTGGCCAAACGCCGTTCGGGGACGCATCAGACACGTACCATTAGCATGGTGAGCGGAACGGGGAAAAAGAGCGTCCGTCAGAAGGGAAGTGGAGGGGCGCGTCACGGTTCCCGTCGTGGTACCCAATTCCGTGGGGGCGGCATTGTCTTTGGACCGACGCCTCGCGATTATGGCTATGCCCTACAGAAAAAAGTTCGCAAGTTAGGCTTGCGCATGGCGATTGCGGATAAAATTCGCTCCGGCGAAGTGCTTGTCTTGACCGATTTAAATCTTGATTCCCCAAAAACGAAACCGTTCTTGGCGCCGTTCCTAGAGAAAGGCGTGGTTTCGGCGCTTTTGGTTGATGATGTTGTGGGCGACAACGCACGCAATGCGGTTCAAAACAGCCGTGAGTTCGACATTCTACCTCAAATTGGCCTTAACGTTTACGATGTTTTGCAGCGTGATTATTTGCTCCTCACGCGTTCGGCTGTGGAGTCTTTAGAGAAGAGGTTAAAATGAGAATTAAGAAAAAAAAGGCTGAGGCCCCCAAGGTCGTCTTTAAAGACTACGATGTTTTGCGCTATCCCGTTCAAACGGAAAAATCAACAAAAGGTGGAGAGAGCAATCAATACTTTTTCGTTGTGCGCAGCGATTCCACAAAGGCGGACATAAAGTCGGCGGTGGAACGTGTTTTTAGCGTTAAAGTCAAATCCGTCCAAACGCTCATTCGCAAAGGAAAACTCAGAACATTTCGAGGGCACAAGGCCTTGCTTTCCGACACGAAGCGCGCCATGGTGCGCCTTGAAGATGGCGACAATATCATACTGACGACAGGAGTGTAACGATGGCTTTAAAACAATATAACCCCACAACATCGGGCCAGCGCCAGCTTGTCAACATTGATCGTTCGGAACTCTGGAAAGGCCGGCCGTTTCGCCGTTTGTCCGAGGGGCTGGCACGGGCGAGTGGCCGCAATAATTTGGGTCGCATTACGAGCCGCCACAGGGGAGGGCGCCACAAGCGCTTGTACCGCGAGATTGACTTTGTGCGCAATAAAGATGACGTCGTAGGGACAGTCGAACGCTTGGAATATGATCCGAATCGCACGGCGTTCATTGCTCTCATTAAATACGCCGATGGCGAACACCGCTATATTTTGGCGCCGCATAAGCTCAAAGTGGGGGACGCCGTTGTTTCGGGCATCAAGACCGATATTAAGCCTGGGAATTGCACGCTTTTGAAAAATATTCCGCTTGGAACCGTGGTTCATAATGTCGAATTGAAAATAGGGAAAGGCGGTCAGCTCGCGCGGTCCGCGGGGACGAGCATTCAAATTATGGGGCGCGATGGCGTGTATGTTATTTTGCGTGCACCATCGGGCGAAGTTCGCTTGATTCGCGGGGAATGCCGCGCCACGATTGGCGAAGTTTCGAACGCGGATAATCAAAACAGAAATTATTCAAAGGCTGGGAGAATGCGCTGGAAGGGTGTGCGCCCGCAAACGCGAGGCATTGCTATGAACCCTGTCGATCATCCTCATGGAGGCCGAACGAATGGAGGCCGCCATCCGTGCACGCCTTGGGGCATCAGCACGAAAGGCTGTAAGACCCGCCGCAATGTTTCTTCGGATAAATATATTGTTCGTAGACGGAAATAGGGGGGGCGGGGGGACGCAGGGGCGCCATAGCTTGCAGACACTTAGTCGAAGTTTTTATTGAGGATTTTTGCGTAAGTGTCTGCTGTCTCCTCCGTGTGCGGACGCTGTCGGTTTCACGCCAAACTAGAAAAATTACTGTAAAAAATTATTTCCTTGTAGTTAAGAAAAGGCGGCCTTCTTTTGGCCGTGGGCTGTCGTTGCTTGTCTACTAAAAATTAAAAAACTTGACTGCAAACAACTTTAAGTTGTATAAAGACCGCGTGTTCACTTTTTTTAGGCATCGCGCATGGCGACGGCGGAAGGGAACAATTTGGAAAGGAGTAAAAAAATGAAAAATTTAGTAAAAAGCCTTTTGCTGAGTTCTTTTATTGTAAGCGGAACTTATGCAAATCCAGATGGTGTTGTGATCAATCGGGACCGCGTCATTGCGGCCATTGAGGGATCAAACGTAACGTGTTTTCACTAAGGTGCCTGTGGAAAATTAGAAAAGGAAAGGAAAATTGATGTTTTAGGAAACGTTTTAAGCGAAAAAACCTATGAATATTCGGATGCCGCTCAACTTTTGAGAGTCAAAGAAGCGCAGAGTCCTTTTGAGGTGGCGTTGACTTTCGATTCTTTAGGGCGCGTTACCCAAATCGGAGATGCAAAACTGGGTTACAACGCATTCAATATGATGGAAACGTTCGATCGCGAAGGTGTACGAGCACGGTATTCGTACGATGAAAGGACGGGATTAAGAAACGGAAAAGTCGTTAATGGTAAGGCCGTTTTCTTTGTTTTGGATGAGAAAGACAGAGTGGCTCAAGAGAAGGATCCTTTTGGCAACGTTTTGTCGGGAATTGCCTACGGGGAAAAGGGAACCGAGACTCTTACAAAGGATGGCAAAACATATCGTTATGTTTCGGATATCCTCGGTAACGTTGTCGCGCTTGAAGACGCCGAAGGAAATATTGTCAATAGATATTCTTACGATGTTTTTGGGCAGTTGTAATCCTCATATGTTTCGAACCCCTATAAGGACAATGTGATTAAATTTTTAATCCTATCGAGCCACGGGGGCGTTGCAACAATCCCGTGGGATTTTTAGGCTTATCCGGTGAAATCCAGGAACCTTGTATTCGTTTCACAGTCCGGAGC
>BNTO01000040.1 GCA_025996655.1 Alphaproteobacteria bacterium | reverse complement strand
TCTGAAGCGCTTCCCGCTCTTCTTGTGCTAAAAATTTTTTCATTTCTGCGCTCTGCTAGGATGGGCAGTTTTTGTTATTACATATATTGAAGATTGTAAAGAGGCATTTTAATTATGAAGGGCTATATTACCTTTTTCGCTGTTGACGATAGGAGAAGTCCGATAAGCTTCGAAGAAAAAATCAAAATATGTCTTCTTGACTTAAGAAATGTGGTTTCTCCGGAAACATGGGAGCAGGAACACTTTAACGGGATCCTGTTGGCTCCTGAGGTCTTAAAAAAAGCGGCAGGAATTTTAGATCCCAAATATAATTCGGACAATTTTACTTTAGAAGGCATTAATAGGCATTATTCTTGGTTCTACTACCATGAAGGGCGATGGGGAAATAAAGCTTTATACGATGAGAAGAAGTTTTCTTTAGCGAAAGCGGCTGTCCAAGAATACTTAGAAAAACTAAAATTAGTTGAATTTTTTCGAGAAAATCTCCCGACTTTTCTAAAACGTATCAAGGCTGAGTGGGAACGGGAAGACCAACAAATAGATCGTGAGGTGGAAGATATTTTGAATGAAAAGAAGAACGATTTTAAAAACGTTTGGAAGTTTAACATAGACACCGATGATAAAGATGAAGCTCTCAAGCAAGAAGCTTTAAGATACCCCACCGAGGAAAATGTTCGGAACCTCGTTTCGTTGATGGAGCGTCTTTCGGGGGCAGCTAACAAGAAGAAGCGTTTGTCGGCACTTCGTGTGCTTAATATGATCGCGCCTTACAACGGCACCGAAGAAGCGAGAAAAGCTGTGTACATGTCTTGCTATGGGAACAATCCGTCGTACCAACAACTCGATGCCTCGCAACGTTGTGAAACGGAGGAAGAGCGCGATCAGAAGAAGAAAATGTTTGAAAAAGGGATCCAATCTCAAAGAGGGAAATCTCTTGAAAAGGAGATGGAGGAATTTTTAGATAAAAGCGAAATTTATTATGGGGAACATTTGAGGCTTGAGCGCCTTGCTCGAGAAAAAGAACTTTGCGGGTCAAGTCAAGTTTTATCCTTTCCTATAAGGGCTGAAAACTTAGGCGAAGCTTTAAGTGGGATTCCCTTTGTCATTTGGGATAATGGCCCTCGAGTAAGAGCTTCCTTTGGTTGGAAAATCCATATTTCGGCAGGGATATCTTCGGCTTTTAAAATAGCTTCTCTTGTGCTCCCTATCCTCAAGAGACGTAACGTTCATTTTAAAATTGTTGGAGGCCTTAGACTTCTGAGAGATTTTTATAACAGTGCGCGGCACACGGATGATTATTTTTCTCAGCTTGGAAAGTTTATAACGATTTATCCAGATAATGACACTCAGGCAAGGCTTATTGTGACGGAGATTCATGAGGTATTTGTGAGGGAAGGGTTACAGCCTGAAGATTTTATCCCTGTCATCGCTGATTTTCAGGTCGGGCAAACAGGAGGAATCTTTGCGAGGATGGATCATTATGCGGATGGTTTCTTCGGGAAACAGTTTGACACGCTTCGAACCGTTCCTCTCATTCCCAATAAAACGCTTGCGCATTTTGCGGCAACAAATGGAGTGTCCTGGCGGGATTATAAGCATCCCTTTGGAAAGCTGGGATTATTATACACAGGAGAACAATTGCCAGACAAGATTGTTGATATAAAAAAGTATATAGAGAGCAATCTCTGGGCTCCCGAATTAACGAACAAGAAATATGGGAAAGTCTCGGCCAAAGAACCTCATGCGTAGACCTTCCCAACGTGCTTGAAAAGCTTGAACGGATGAACTTTTCTAGGGTAGAGTTGATGTAATTCTTGATGGGGCGCCTATTCCTCTTTTTGTTGAAATATTTTGAAAAAATCTAAGAGAGGGAAAAGAAGGGAGGACCAAGCCCCTAAAAAGGAAAATGTTGTGAACCCTTTAGAAATCAACATCCCTGAAAAGAGGCCGGTTCAGTTTCTGTTTAGCGTGGCGGAAAGTGCGCAGATCCCGCGGGCCTCCTACAAAGAAATAGCCTTTTGCGGGGCGTCCAATGTGGGGAAATCAAGTTTGCTGAACGCTCTTTGCCGTCAAAAAAATTTGGCAAGAACATCCAAAACGCCGGGGCGAACGCAGCTTCTTAATTTTTTTGCAGGGCCTCCGGAAACGGTTTTGGTGGATGTGCCGGGGTACGGTTTTGCTTTGGCGCCGGACGATGTGCGAAAAAGTTGGTCACCCCTGCTTTTAGACTATTTAGAATCGCGTCAGAATATGTTGAAAGTGGCGCTGTTGTTCGATGCGCGGCGGTTTTTGCGTGTACAGGATCTCGATGTGGTGCGCCTGTTGCAGGATTTCGCCCTTCCCTATTTTTTTGTTGTCACAAAACTTGATAAACTCAACAAAACGGAGGGCGAGCTTTTACAGAAGAGGATCGCGGAACAGATGGGAGAATCTTGTGAAGTGATCCTGACAAGTGCTAAAAGTAGGAGCGGCGTTGATGCGCTTGACTGGGTTGTGAGGGATTGGTGCGCTCCGAAGAAGTAAAAAAGTAAAAAAATGAAGAGTTGGCATAAAAAAGAAAGAATAAAAACAAAGAATAAATAAAGCTAAAAAGTAACGCGTGGAGATTTTATGTATATTCGGGTTAATCGGGATGTTCTGTTAAACGCTTTTTCGCATAGTCAGAGTGTGATTGAAAAAAGGTCGACGCTGTTGATTTTGGGGCACACACTGCTTCAGGCGCGTGATGGGGCGGCGACGCTTGTGTCGACGGATATGGATATGTCGCTGTCGGAGACGTTTGCTTGTGATGTGATCCGCGAGGGGGAGCTGTGCATTCCTACGCTTTTGATGTATGAGATTTTGAAGAAAATTAAGGCCGGCGTGCCCGTGGAGTTGGTTTTTGAGGACCATGCGACGCAGATTGTACTTTCGGCGGGGCGGTCGCGTTTCGAAATTCCGTGCATTATGCCGGACGAGTTCCCGCGGATTTTGCAAAACACAACAGATGTGTTGTCGACTTTTTCTTTGCCGGCGCCTGTTTTTAAGGATTTGCTGGAGACGGTTCGGTTTGCTATGTCGGCCGATGAGATGCGCTATTCGCTGGTGGGGATTAACCTTTCTTGTGATTTAAAGTCCGGCGTGGCGAAATTGCGGGCGGTAGCGACGGATCGGCATCGCTTAGCGAGTATTGAGATCCCGAGCCCGGAGGGGGCGGAGTCTATGCCATCGGTGATTGTGGGGAAGAAAACCGTGGGCGAGATGGCGAAATTGCTGGAGGATGCGGTGGAGCCTGTGACGCTTTCGGTTTCGGAAACGCGCATTGAACTGACGGTTGTTTCAGAGAAAAGCCGCGCTGTGTTGGGTTCGCGCCTAATTGATGGGGCGTTCCCTGATTTTGAAGCGATCTTAAATTTGCAACAAGAAAAACGCCTGATTGCGGGAACGAAAATTTTTGCGGAGGCTGTGGACCGCGTCGGAACCGTTATTAACGATAAACTTCGAATTGTTAAGATTATTTTTTCGCGTAATCTTTTGAAATGTTCAGCAGGGACGGGGTCGCATGGGGCGGCCACCGAAGACATAGATATTGATTATGACGACGAGGATGTGTTAGAATTTAGCTATGATGTGCGCTATTTACTGGATATTGCGCAGCATGTGGGTACGGAAGAACTGGAAATTTCTTTGACGAACCCTGATTTGGCCACGACGATGCGGCCCCTCGGGCGCGAGGGCGTCTTTTTTGCCCTTATGTCCATTACGCCGCAGACGAATTATACGGAGTAGGAGGTTTTATACCAAACGCCGATCATAAGGACTCCGATGATATCTTGCAAGGCTATATTGAGCCGCTCACGAAGAAATCATCTGCGTCATTCATACTGGCGTTTGGTATGAGTCATTCATACTGATGTTTGGTCTGATGAGGGACAAGGATAAGCCGGAAAAACAGGAGGAAGGCGAGGGCGAGGAAACGAAGGTCATTTACGGGAAGAGGGAGGTTTTGTTGGATATCGTCGATGGGATCCTTGATTTTCTTTTATAGTAAAGCCTATCAAAAATCGCTTCGCCACTTCTCCTTGTTTTCTGAGTGAAAAACTTGGCATCGTGGAGCGATTTTCGATAGGCTTTACTATATCTTAAGAGTCGATCGTCTCATCAAGTTGTTGTCCTCCCAAAATATGGACATGAAAATGAGGTACTTCTTGTCCTCCGTCCTTTCCGCTGCGTGTGATGAGTTTAAAGCCTGAGGGGGCAAGATTTAAGATTTTGAGGGTTTCGGTGAGGGCAGCATAAAAAGAGGAAAACGGAACAAATGTCGCATGAGTTTGGAAGTCTAAGAAATTTTCAAATTCCCCCTTTGGGATGACGAGAGCGTGAATTTTAGCGCGAGGAAAAGCATCGTAAAAGGATAAAGCATGGTCATTTTCAAAAATTTTCTTGCAAGGGATATCTCCTCGTAAAATTTTTGCGAAAATATTGTGTGAATCGTACATGATGAACTCCTTTTAAAAGTGTTGTTTCCCAAGTTTCCTAATTTTTGCTTCAAGTTTTTTTAGAAAAAGTCCTTTTGGGGTACGTCTCCGAAAATGTTTCACGTGAAACATTTTTTAAAGGCCCGCTCTCTCCTAAAAAAGCCCCATAATTTCCTCAAGTTTATTATAATTTTTGAAGAAGACCTGAATAATGCCGCCTTCTCCTCGCAACGCCACTTTCACCGAAGTATGAAAATATTTCGAAAAGACTTCTTCAATGGTTTCGATATCCGGATTTGATATTCTTGACGATCTCGGAAGCGGATCGCCCCAAGGTTTTTGCGCTTTTTCTCGCATTTCTTGTTCTACTTCTCGTACCGATAGTTTTTCTCCTATAATTTTTTTTGCCATAGCTTCGGGATCGAACGCCTCCAAAATAGCACGAGCATGACCCACCGTGATTTCCTTTTTTTGCAGCATGTCTTTGACCGCCTCCGGCAACTTTAATATTCTCAACGCATTGGCAATATAACTGCGACTTTTGCTCAGCATTTTCGCAACGTCTTCTTGGGTCCTATCGAAGTCCGTAACAAGGGAATGAATGGCCTGAGCTTCTTCAAGAGGCGAAAGTTCTTCACGCTGCAGATTTTCGATGAGCCCCAATTGCAGGGCCGTTTGATTATCACACTCTAAAATGATGGCGGGAATTTTCTCGATGCCCAGAGATTCCGCCGCGCGCCAACGCCGTTCCCCCGCGATAATTTGGTATTCGATAGCGCCATCGCCGCTCCCCGTTTGCATTCTTCTCACAAGAAGAGGTTGTAAAACGCCTTCTTTAGCAAGAGATTGCTTCAATTCTTCCATGCGTTCGGCGTCGAAAAATTTTCGAGGCTGATCGGGATTGGGTTTAATCTGGCCGAGAGGGAGTTCCACAGCTACAACATTCGGTTTTCCTTGTTGAGGCACGGGTTGTGTTGTTAAATCTAAAAAAATCGCCTCCAGCCCTCGGCCTAAGTTTTTTCTCTCTTCGAAACGTCGTTCCTTGTTTTTATCCTTATCATCCATGTCGTTTCCTCCTAAAATTTCCCCCAAAATTCTTTTACAAACTTTTCTTAAATTTCCCCTAATTCTGTCTCTCTCTTTAAAAATTCTTTCGCTAAATCCAAATACGCCAGGGATCCCGAACATTTTATATCATAAAACAAAACAGGTTTGCCGTGCGAGGGGGCCTCCGCAATTTTAACATTGCGAGGGATAAGGGTTTGGAAAACTTTATCCCCCAAATTTTGTCGGACATCGCTTTCAATTTGTTGAGAAAGCACACTGCGCTTGTCATACATGGTCAAGACGAGGCCATAAATTGATAATGGGGCGTTGAACGTTTTTTTTATTTTTAAAATGTTGTCCAAAAGTAAAACAAGTCCCTCCAGCGCGTAATATTCGCATTGAAGGGGGATGAGCACAAAATGTGCAGCGGTCCAGGCATTCAAGGACAAAAGCCCAAAGGAAGGGGGGCAATCAATAAAGACATAATCATAATCCTCAAGCTTGTCTTGAAGACCTTTTTTTAAAATATATTCACGCTGTGGTTGTGTTGCGAGCTCAAATTCAAGAGCCGAAAGATGAAGGGTGGAAGGCAAAACGTAAAGATTGGGAACAAAAGTTTCAAAAATAGACTCCGAAAAGGACGTTTGTTCGCTTAAAAAAGTATAGACATTGTGCGTTCGCCCATCCACGGAAACGCCTACGGAAGCGTTGCGCTGAGGGTCAAAATCAATAAGGAGTGTCTTATGTCCGATGGCCGCTAGAGACGCTGAAAGGTTCACGGCGGTTGTTGTCTTCCCAACGCCTCCCTTTTGGTTACTAACAGCAATAATTTTTGTCATAGGCCTCTTTTCATTTTTCGGACAAAATAGATTGCGTGATATTTTTGATTTCTTCTTGAACGAGTTTTTCCACAAGGGTTGGCAAATGTTGATCCAACCAGGCGAGGATGGATTTTTTTACGAATTCTTCGACAAAAGCATCTAGCCCGCCTTTGGGGGAGTTTGTCGTTGCAGAAAGAGAGCGGGTCGATTCAGTGAGGCGGATGAAAGAGTCTTTAACAAGATTCTTCGCGTCTTTTTCTCTTTGAGGCGGGGGCCTTTCGGGTTCCTTTTTTGGTGGGGCATTTTTTCCCTCTTTTGGGAACGTCCCCTCTTCTTCGCTTTCGGAAGCCCCTCGCGAAAAGAAGGGGTCCCTCGCCTGTTCCTCTCCTAGGGGGGGGCCTTTCTCCAAATTTTCTTTTTGAGAGCTTTCGTTCGCAAAGCCATCTTTTTCTTCGTAACTTGCGGCCGCCCTCTTCATAAACTCAGGGAGATCCTGTTTTTCTAGGAAAGGAGTCCCCCCTAACGACGCTATGTTCTGCCGGCTGTCACTCGAAAAATCGGGGAGAGGCGACAATTTCACAAAAGAAGACGAGCCCCAATCTTCGTCTTCCTCCTCGGCGGATGTCCCCTCGAACGTACTTTCCTCTTCTTCAGACAAAAAAGTTTTTGCGTTTAAGGGAGACGAGGATGGTGTTTTTTGCGGAGCCGCCTCAGACAAGACAAACTTCTTAATAGAATTAAGAATTTCATCAACCGACATCTCATCAGGACGAGAAGAATCCATGGAAGCATTTCTATTTCGGAGGATATAATTTTATAATACTCAATAAAAAAAAAGGATTCAATCCCCGTTGTTTTGTAGGGCCAACTCATAAAAATTTTTGGATAAGATCAACTAAGTGTCTAGTCCCAAATTCTTGTTGTATAATTCTTAAGCAA
>BNTO01000039.1 GCA_025996655.1 Alphaproteobacteria bacterium | reverse complement strand
AAGTTCAAGATCATTGCTGGAATCGTCCATAGGAAAAACGGATTCTGCTGAGGGAAAAAAGGAAAAGGGGGAGACTGTACCCTTTTTATAGAGATGACGAATCAAGGGCTTTTACAGGAGGTCTATTATTGGTGATGTATCGTATATTTTCAAAATTCTTTATTACCGTTATTTTTGTCGATACGGTCTCGCCACCTTGTCCTGCACGTATTTTCTTTATGCGTTTCTGGACCCTTGTTGCAACTGGACCTGATCCTGTAGATTGATAGAAAAGTAATCCCGCAAAGACGGAAAACAAAGCCGCGCAAGACTGATTCGCTGCAGAGGTAAGATGTGAGATCTCGCCGAAGCCGTTTAAGATCCATCCGTGGGAGGGAGGAACGTGCCCAAAATTCGCATCGCAAAATATCTGGCGAACCAAAATCTTTGTTCAAGGCGTAACGCAGAACGCCTGGTTCAAGAGGGCCTCATCCAGGTTAATCAACAAATTATCTCTTCGCCCGTTTGCTTTGTGGACGATTCGGACGTTATTTTTTTTGCGGGACGTCGCGTCGCCCCCGCCCAAAAAGATTGCAGACTGTGGCTTTATTACAAGTCCGTGGGAGAAATCACAACGCACAAAGATCCTCAGCATCGTAAAACCGTGTTCGAATCTGTGGCGGTCCAGGGTTTGCCTCGCGTGATTTCGGTGGGGCGGCTTGATATTAATTCGGAAGGACTCCTTTTGTTGACGACAGATAACGCTTTGGCCCACGCACTGGAAAAACCGTCTACGGCGTGGACACGGCATTATCGCGTACGCGTTTTTGGATCTTTTGAAAAAATGCAAAACATTTTTCAAGCAAAAAATAAACTGTTCGCCATAAAAAAAATTGCACTCAATCGTATGGTATTGGAGAATCTTGTTTTAGAAAATATGCGCTACGCCCCTGTGGAGATTCAGTGGGAGAAGCAGGACACTTTTGCGCGAAACAGATCCTTTGCAGAACCTTCAGAATCACATAAAAATTTTTGGTGCGAAGTCACCTTAACAGAAGGGAAAAATCGCGAAGTTCGCAAGATTTTAAATTTTCTTGGATGGCAAGTGAATCGCCTCATTCGCCTACGCTACGGGCCTTATTCCTTGGGCGATCTTGCTCCTGGGCAGGTGCAGGAAGTTCCCCTTCCGGTTCTTTAGTTTCGTTTGTGTTTTTTCTAAACAGTGAGGGCAACGTCGAGGGTTTCCCTTACATGAGCGGCTTCCTTAGCTTTCGTCCTTTCCTTTCCCAAGGTTCCCTTTTTTCTTCATTCCTCAAAAAGAGATTGTTATCATGGCACCGTAGGGTATGCGGATTTATTCCCCTTTTGAAAATTTTCTTTGTCCTTTTTTCTTTCTTCTTCCTTGGAGCGCCTTTGTCCTTTTTGGAACCGCGGGACATTTTTGCCAAAGAATCTTCCACCGCACGGCAGTTTTTGTGTTTGCGCGCCTCTAAAGTTAATTTTCACGTGGGGCCTGGGTTGCATTATCCTGTGGATTGGGTTGTTACCTACAAACATATGCCCGTGTTGGTTGTTTCTTCCTTCGGGCAATGGCGGCGCGTCAAGATGTTTGATGGAACCGTAGATTGGGTTCACAAAAGCCTTCTTTCCACAAAAAAAACGTGCCTCACCCAGCGAGAGGTTTTTTTGCATGCGTCTTTTGCGAAAGACTCCGCGCATATGGCTCAGCTGGGGCCAAATGTTATTGTCATTCCCATCAAAACAAAAGAACGCTGGGTGAAAGTTCTTGTGACAACGGACGATTCGGATAAATTAGTCGGTTGGGTACGTGTTGAAGATCTGTGGGGCGAGACAGGATAGTTTTCGGAGGGGAGAACAGCTCAGCTTTCCTAAGGGCTCTAAATTTTCTCTATAATTAAGAAAAATTAAAAGTTCTGCTGCCGCAGTTCATGCAACCCCCTCAATTTTTATAGCCTTTCTTTCTTTTACATTGTAGACTGAATGCTGTAGACTGCCTGTTCGAAAGGAATTTTCGTGTCTGTTTCAAAAAATGACGTTCGCGCCATTGCCAAATTAGCCAGCATTCGCCTTACCGAAGAAGAGGAAGGCGCGATGGCATCCGAGCTTGGCGCCATTTTGACGTGGATTGAACAACTCAAAGAGTGCGATATTTCGGGCGTTGTTTTGCATAGCGCCGAAAATCCTCCGTTGGAGCGCGAGGACCTTGTAACGGAAGCGCCACAGACCGAAGCCGTTTTGGCCAATGCGCCGGACGTTCTTGACGCGTGGTTTGCTGTTCCCAAGGTTCTTTAGTAGGAGAATGTTGTGCCGTCTTTTCCCGTTTTCTGGGGGCTGGAGGAGTTTGAGTCTTTGCCGGAAGAGCCTTTTGTTTTTTCGGTGGCGGCGCTTTCAAAAAGAATCAAACAATGCATTGAAGAAAGCTTTTCAAATGTTCGCGTGCACGCCGAAATTGTGGGGTTGAAAAAACATTCCTCGGGGCATCTTTATTTTTCGCTCAAAGATTCCGACGAAGAAATTTTTTTGAATGCCATTTGCTGGCGGGGTACGCACACGTCGGTCGCCCTCGAAGAAGGCATGGAAATTATTGCCACCGGCCGCATTACGACTTATCCTGGCCGCTCCAATTATCAAATTATTGTGACCGAAGCCGAAATGGCCGGGCAAGGTGCGCTTTTAAAACTTTTCGAAGAACGCAAGAGGAAATTGGCGGAGGAGGGCGTGTTTGCTAAAAAATTGCCCTTGCCAAAATTTCCGCAAAAAATTGGCGTGGTTACTTCGGAAACGGGGGCCGTGATTCAGGATATTTTGCACCGCATTTCCGATCGCTACCCGTGTTCCGTCGTTTTGTGGCCCGTCGCCGTTCAAGGGAACACAGCCGCCGCACAGGTTTCACAGGCCATTGACGGCTTTAACGCACTCCCCGTCGAGCAAAGACCGAACGTTCTTATTGTGGCGCGCGGCGGGGGCAGTTTGGAGGACTTGTGGCCTTTTAATGAAGAAATTGTGGCAAGGGCGGCGTTTCACAGCCGGATCCCGCTCATTTCTGCGATTGGCCACGAAACGGATACGACGTTGATTGATTATGCCGCCGACATGCGTGCGCCCACGCCCACTGCGGCCGCAGAATTGGCAACGCCGCTGCGCAGCCAAATCCTTTTGCAGGTGGAAACGTGGAAAAAGCAGTTGGTGCAGGCGCTGTTGAGGATCTCGGAAATCATGCACATGCGCGTGCAAAATTGTCACATTCCCAAATTGGAATATATTTTGCAGCCTTATGTGATGCGTTTGGATGATGCGTCGGAGCGCTGGGCGCAAAGTTTCCAAAAGGCTATCTTGGCAAAAGAGAGGGGCCTGCTTGTTTCTCAAGCGCGCCTGGCTCCGCCTAAAAATTTGCTCACAGAAGCCGGGCTAAAGTTAGACGCGATTCAAAAGCAAATTCTACTATTGCTTCAAAGACAACTGCAAACGCTTCAGAATCGCCTTGACATGTCCGCGCAAAATCTTGCGCAAAATTCTTATGCGGCCATTTTGAAACGTGGATTTTGTTTGGTCACCGACGACGCCGGGAAAGGCTTGAAAAGTGCGCAGGACGTTCCTGAAACGCCTCTCCTTCTTCACTTTCATGATGGGACGGTTCCGGTTGTAAAAACTTAGCTAGGCCATCCCGTTTCATGACTTTTCCCGCGCAATCTGTTCGTTTTATTGATAAAAGCGCGTCGTTGCAAAGTTTTTGCGGACAAATCATGAGCCGCGTCAACAAACGCAAAGAGTCTACAGAAATAACGGTGGATACAGAATTTGTGCGGCGCACAACGTATTTTCCGGAACTTGCGCTGATTCAAGTCGGAACAAAGACGCACGCCGCCGTGATTGATGTTACCGCCTTAACGCGTGAGGACTTGCAGCCCCTTTGGACGATTTTTCTTTGTCCCAAAATTCTCAAGATTTTTCATTCCGCGCGGCAAGATTATGAGGCGCTGTATCACGCCTTTGGCATCCTGCCCTCTCCCCTTTTTGATACGCAAATCGCCGCCGCCATGATGGGATACGGCGCTTCTGTGGGGTATGAGGCCCTTGTGAAATCCGTTTTGGGCGGCTCGCTGGATAAAAAATGCCAAACATCGCCTTGCTTGAAAGGCCCCTTTCTTCGGAGCAAATCCTTTATGCGGCTCACGATGTAACGTATTTAAGAGACATTTTCCCGATTTTTCGAGAGAAGCTCGAGGCCAACGGGCGCTTCGCTTGGGTTTTGGAAGAAAGCGCAACGCTGCAGGATCGTTCGTTTTATGAAGCCGATGTTGAAGCCCTTGGACACAAATTTCGTTTTCTTTCGCGAAAATGGCAACCCCCGTTTATTTTAAAACGTCTTTTAGCTTGGAGAGAGGCGAAGGCTGTAGCGTTCAATAAACCCCGCGGCCATATTTTAGATGACGCTATTTTAAATAGCATTTGTAACGATCCCCACTGTTTTCAACCTCATTATGTCTTGCATTCTTTCAAAAAAAATTATTACGTTTTGAACTTTGACGGCAAAGATCATTACGTGGCGCGTTTTAACGCGTCCTTTTGGGAAAAAAATGCGCTTTTCGAATCTTTTCAGCGTTTGTTAGGCCAGATTGAAAATCAAATAAAAAACGTCTCCGACACGGAAAAAGCTTGTATCCTTAAAAAACTTCATGACGATCGGAAGCGGAGTCAATTTTCTCCGCTTGAAGAGGACCCGAGCAAGCGTATCTTTTTGAAAAATTGGGTCCAAAAATGTGCGCTTGAAAATGAGATCGATCCCGCCCTTTTTGCCTCCCGCACGGATATGGATCTTTTGCTGGAAGGCTTTTTGAAATATAAAAATCTCAGGAAATCCCACTCGCGCCTTTCAAAGGGCTGGCGCCGAGAACTTCTGAAAAATTTTTTTGAGCAGCATAAACCGAATTCTGAAACGAGTTCTGTCATTCCTTAGGAAGATTTAGCTCACAAATAAGAGGCGCATGATCGGAGGGGCGGACTTGTTGGCGTGGCGTTGTATCCACAAAAACGCACGCAACGGCGCTTAGCGCCTCGGTGTTAACCAAGAAATGATCAAGGCGCAGGCCTTGATTATGCGCAAACGCTCCGCGCATATAAGGCCACCAGGTGAAAGGACGTTTGCCTAACTTTTGCCCCATATTTTCCTCGGATTTCTCCCAAAAATGAAGAAAAAGATCCGTCAATCCCGTTTGTTTTAACGCGGCAAAGGCCTGGCGCTCCTCCGTTGTGCAACAAACGCGCTCCCGCCAAAGGGCATCATTGTGAACATCTTGATCCTCGGGCGCTACATTATAATCGCCTCCCACCAAAAAAAGTTCGTCATTGCGCAAAATTTTTTGCACATAATCTTGGAAATGCTGGAAAAAACGCAACTTATACCGGTAGGCCTCGCCGCCTACAGTCTGCCCACCGTTAGGAAGATAAAGGCTGGCAACGCGAACGTGCCCCCAAAGGACGGCTTCTATGTAGCGTGCGGCAGGATCTTCGGGAAAAGTGGGCAAATTCAACGTGATATCTTCCATGCGGTAGCGCGACAAAATAGCGACGCCGTTGTAAGCCTTCTGCCCCAAAACAGCGCAAGAAAAGCCTAGATCTTCAAAAAATTCGCGCGGAAATGCTGCGTCGACACACTTAAGCTCTTGCAATAACAAAACATCGGGCTGGGCCATCCGTATCCATTCCGCCATATTTCCCGCGCGCGCTCGTACCGAATTGACATTCCACGTAACGATTTTCATAAGAGCTTTTTTAATCTTTCCCACTGCAAAGACAATAGACGATAACCCTCTGGAAGGCTAGGTTTCGCTTTCGCAACAGTTTTTCCAACCTTTCCTGGGCAACACTTTTTTTGTCTTTTTTTATGAAAAATTAAAAAAGAGTTTTAAGCTTATTAATAATAAATTAACTTTTATAAGATATATTAATAAAAATGGTATTTATTATTTAATTTCTTTATGAAAACAACTTTTTTCAACATCATCCTTTGCATTGAGCACACGTACAGACTTTTTCTAGACAATGTAAAGCGGGAACTGGATCTTCTTGGTATTTATGACATTAACAGCGCTCAGGCGTTGATGATTTATAATTTAGCCCGACAAACTGTGAGCGTAGGCGAGCTGACGTCGCGCAGGATGTACCAGGGGTCCAATGTGTCCTACAACCTTAAAAAACTTATTTCTACAGGGTATATCCTTCAAACACCGTCCGATCATGATCGACGTTCTCTTCATGTGTGTTTATCGGAAAAGGGAGTGAGTCTTTATGACAAAATCGACCAATTTGTTGAAAGACAAAGTCAGGATGTTCGGCCTTTCCTTCCAGGAACAAAATCCTTGGACGCGGTTTATAAAAATTTTCAGGCCTTTGAAAACTTTTGGAATGGTAATACACCTCGGAAATAAAGATATAAGAAAGGGAACGCATTAAGGCAAATTTCCCTGTTAACAAAACAAGATCCTAACTTTTTGGTTCTCAGAAAACGAAGAATTAGTTTCGTGGCTTGGGGAGAAGGCTTAAATTCTCTCCCCCCTGTAGTAACAAGAAAATTTTGTTCTAAGTACCAAAAGTGTTCTCATTTCTCTTTGAGGAAGGAGAGGAGCCTAAACTAGGACTGGTGTGTTTGTGGTGGTGATGATGCGCGTTTTTATCTGGTTGGTTTGAGCTAGATGAGCTTGGACTTGAAGAGCTCGAGCTCGACGCTGAGGACAGAGGCAGAATGAATTGGATGGTGAGCTTGTGGAGCTAAAATCGAGCCCGATGAGCTGTTAGAACTCGGATTCGTGGTGCTGAGGGAGCTCGGGCTCGAGCTACTTGAGCTTGAACTCAAACTTATAGGGAAGAAGCTCGCGCTTAAGTTGTTGGAACTAGGACGTGAACCGCTGTTGCTTAACATTGAGGACGCGTTATTGTTTTGGAGACGTTCGAGCTAGAGGTGATGCGCTGCTATTTTGGGGACTGGGAGTAGAGGGAGCTAGGTGCGGGTTTTGGCTGCTGAAGGCTGAATTTCCTATAGGCGCGAAGCTCGAGCCTAAGCTCCCGATCAACTAACTTGAGCTTCTGCTTAGAAAGGCGCTCCCCACTGAGGCTTGCGTAAACGCGACTATAACGGTGCGCAGTTCACAAACAAACAGTTTAAAGGCAAAAAAGAACACGAATTTGATACCATTGGCAGAGAGAATGAGATCCTTCATAAGCTCACAAAGCCTTGCCATCCTTGGACAAATGGGCAAGTTGAGCGCAGGGGCAGAACGATAAAAGAAGCAAC
>BNTO01000038.1 GCA_025996655.1 Alphaproteobacteria bacterium | reverse complement strand
CGTTTTTTACAATATTTTCTGCCCCACATCGTTTACGGCATCTCATATTTCCACACAATTAAAATATTCATATTGATCAGTACTTAACCTTTGTAAGACGGTTTGTCAACGGTCTAACGGCAATGCCGAATATTTTTCTGAAGAAGTCCCTCAAACTGCTCCTACTCCACCCCTAATCGATCAAAGGCGACCAAGTGCAATCCCGGGCTTCGTTTTGTGTTTTCATGGTTTGCATAAAAAATCCCGTTAAGTCGATCTTACAAATCTCCTGCTGCCTTCGTCGCCCGGACTGCCAAATAAACATAATATAACGACCGTTGGGAGACCAGCTTGGGCTTTCGGCCATATACCCTTGAATAATGAGGCGCTCCTCCGTCCCGTCCGGCCGCACTACGCCAATAAAGAACTGGTTGCTTTTTTGTTTCGCAAACGCAATAAAATCGCCGCGTGGCGAAAAAACAGGCTGCGAATATTTCCCGTCGCCCTGCGTGACGCAACGCACATTACTCCCCTCGCGGCTCATGATGTAAACCTTTTCCTTGCCGGAGCGATTCGACGTAAAGACGATAGACCGCCCATCGGGAGAATACGCCGGGGACGTATCGATAGCGCGGTGGTCGGTGAGGCGGCGGATGTGCCCTTCGTTGATATTCATCGTGTAGATGGCGCTTTTCCCGTCGACAATGAGGGCGAAACACAAGGATTTTCCGTCGGGCGAAAAGCGCGGGGAATACGTCATATCGACGTGCGCTCCCCCATTTGCGCGTGCTATGGCCGCAAAATGGTCGGGCGTAAGGAGGGCACGCTGGCGCTTTGTGGCAATATCCAACAAATAAACATGCGCCAACGGTCTTTTTTTGTTGTCTTCCTTGTACGCCAGGTAGGCAAGGGTCCGGCCGTCAGGCGAGAAGCGCGGCGTCATCACTAAATTGCCGCCATCCGTTAGGGCGCGGTCATTGGCGCCATCCTGATCCATAATGCGAAGCTGGCGTAAATAGGTGAGTTTTTTGCGTCCCTTCACTTTGGGGGGGAGCGCCTCAATATAAGCGAGCTGCGTCGAAAACATGCCCTTGTCGCCGGTGAGGCGCGTGTAGATTTGGTCCGCGGCCATGTGCGCGGCTTTGCGAAGCGTATCTTTGGAAACAGAAACGGAAAAAGACAAAATCTTCTTGCCTTGATTGACATCATAAAGGCGCAAAGAAACCTGGACCATGCGGCCAAAGGTTTGGGCGCGTCCGCACAAGAGAAAGCGCGTTTTGACGGCGCGCCAATCCGCTAGGCGAGGCTCTGCGTGGGCCAAACTTTCAGGGTTTTGCAAAAAGGAGGAAGGGGGCGTGGCAGTAAAAAGCCCGGAACTGCACAGATCATGCTGAATAATGTCCACAAAGGGGACCGCACTTTTGGCCTCGTCCTTCGAAGCGCAATAGAGCGCAACAAAAGCAATAGGATCGGGCTTGACACGCCCTTGCGTAATATGGACACGCACGGCCCCACTTTTGCCTCCTAAAAAATGGCTCATAGAGGAGCGGGCGGAGCTTGCAAAAGAGGGGGCGCTTGAAACGAAGAGCAGGAAGCCACAAAGTGAGATTTTTGGGAATTTTTTTAGCATGGAGGGATTTCAGTTTTCTTTTTTAACCCTTACTTTTTACCATTTTTCTGTTGGGTTGAGGATTTTTCTTTTGAAAAATTTAAGGAGCAAGAATTCGAAGGTTGTTTCTGAAGGGAAAAACTCTGCCTTTCCGCGCGTTTCGCGACTCTAAAAAATTTTGCGCAATACCCCCTTGTTTTTTGTTTGGGAAAAATTATATAATGCCCTCAAGCGGTCGGTCGTAAGGCTGACGCTGAAGTTCTTCCCCCTAAAAGAACTTTGCCCTTCGCGAAAGTGGAGGGCTTTTTTTGTTTTCAGAAAGGAAAAAACGCTTTTCTCTGTTTACGTTTCGGTAAAGGGGGCGGCTTTTTGGGACCTTCAAGACGACTCTCCACTATATTTCTCAAATCTGGAAGATCGACAAAACACCGTTTTGCACGTTCCTATCCTTGAGTTTTTGGGGGAATAAAAAAACAATTGTAAGTTGTTAAATAAGATAGAAAAACGATACAACTAGTGATATTCTGCAACCGTAAATTGTTTAATAAGAGAGTGCCCCATGGTAACAGAGAAAAACTCCCGTGTTTTCTTGCGTGGATTTGCGTCGATGACGAAAGAGCGTGTACTTGAGATTGCTCGTTTTGGTGGAACAGCGCGAGCTCAACAGTTAGGCCGCGAAGGCTACGTTCAGATGGGGCGTAAAGGCGGGTTCACGCGATCGGCACAATTGGGACACGAAGGCTATGTTAATCTTGGAAAAAAAGGAGGGCGTAAGAAAAAAGAAAACTTTCAAAATTTGGAGCCCCCCCCCCGAATAAAAAAGTGAAACACCCTTTAGATTTAAAAAGTCACGTGAAAACGTTAATCTCAGGGGGCTGATGTGTCCAAAGGTTACCGTCACGTGACTCATATTCAGATGAAGAAGAAAATTCCTTTAAAAGGCTTGAAAAATAAAAAGAATGATGTCGCCGCAAAACCTGTTGTAAGGCCGACGAAGTCGCGGATTCGTCAAGCCCTTTTCAACATTTTGCGCCATCGTTTTTTTGAAAGTTTTACCGATATCTTATTTTTAGAAGCGTTTGGCGGCTCTGGAGCCTTTAGCTTTGATGCAGCATCTTTAGGCGCCAAAGACGTTGTTTGCGTGGAAAAAGAGGAACGGGTTTTTCAGATCCTTAAACAAAACAAAGAAAAATGTGCCCGAAAAAAGGGCCTAACCCTTGTTCATGAGGATATTCTCAATTTTTCCGCCTCTTTGCTTTTTGATGTCGTTTTTTTAGATCCTCCCTATTTCCAGGGCCTCATCCTTCCTGCCGTTCGTCATTTGAAAGCATGCGGCGTTTTGGCCCCAAAGGCGATCCTCATTCTAGAAACATCTAAAAAAGAATTTAAATCTGTCCACGCCGCGTTGCTAGCCGAATCTTTTGTGTGCGAACTCTCCCGCTTTTACGGAAAAATTGCCGTTGGTTTTTACACACAAAAGAGTCTTGAAACGTTCGCAACCCAAGCAAAAAATGCAACGCTTCCTGCATAGGCCTTGCCTTTTTTTGAACAAAACTCTTGACTTGCTTTTATAAGTGAAGAAGAATCAACCTGGTTAGAGTTCTTATTATTCTTAGGTTCAAAAAAATGAAAAAAGGTTTATTTTTAGGGTTGTTTTTAAGTGGCGCAGGGTGTTTATTTGCGAGCAAAGAGACAGACGAGAGCTCTTCTTCGAGCTGCGAGGGTAAGGGGTGCCTTGACTGCGAAGATGGGAAAATTTCCTCTGGGACCAACGGACCTGCTGCCTCGGGTTCTTCAAGTGAAACTCACAATGTTCCTACTATAGATTCCAAAAACAAGACAGATTCGAAAGATGATTCTTCTGAGTACGGTGACGACACCGACGAAGACTAGTTTTTTAAGCCTTCAAAAAATAGAGAGACTTCCGTTGCTGAGGCCTCCTCTTTTTTTGATTCTTACGCCTTCTTATTGTACCCAAAAATAGGCGGTGAAAGCGCCCTCAAAACTTTTGACTTTTCCGAAAAAAATTGCTATAAAGGGAGTGTCTGTTCTTTTTCTTTGCTTGCTGCGTGCAAGCTATTAGGCCTCGAGGCCTAATATCCATAAAGAGGTTGTGTGAAAAATTCTTACGAAGTTATTTTTATTGTCCGCCAAGACGCGTCTTCAAGCCTTGTTGAGACGATTGCCGCGAGCGTGACAAGCGTCATTAAAGAAAGTGGCGGCGACGTTACAAAGACGGAATTCTGCGGTCTGCGCCCCTTCGCCTATCCTATTAAAAAAAGCAAAAAGGGCCATTATGTCTTGCTCAACGTTATTTGCGAGGGCCCCGTCATTTTTGAAATTGAGCGCCAGCTTCGCATTAACGAGAATGTCCTACGGCATCTTAGCGTGCGCGTCGAAACGTTGGACAATAATCCCTCGGCTCTCATGCAAAATCGCCACTATAGAGAATCCGTAGAAACGGATTTTGCGCCCCAAGAGGCGACAACAGAAACCGGTGGCGCTTTAGAGGCGCGCCGTTCCTAAAAACAAAAAAATGTGACAAGAGAACAAAAGAAAGGGTGAAAAACAATCATGGCAGAATTTGTAAAAAGAGAAAGAGAATCCGAGGATAAGCGCGCGGAATCCGGCTTTGACTCCGCTAATAATTTCAGGAGGCAACAGTTTTTCCGAAAGAGGAATTGCCCCTTTTCCGGCGAACATGCCCTTGAGATTGACTACAAGGACGCGCGCGTTTTGTCGAAATTTATTTCGGAGCGCGGGAAAATTATCCCTAGCCGCGTGACGTCGGTGTGTGTAAAAAAACAAAGGGAGCTGGCGCAAGCGATCAAACGGGCGCGTTTCCTAGCTCTTTTACCTTACGTCAATGATTAAGAGGTGACCCATGTTTGCAATACTCAAATCAGGCGGGAAACAATACCGCGTCTCGGAAGGAACTCTCTTTCAAGTTGAAAAACTCGAAGCACAAGAAGGGGCGTCCGTAACATTTAACGAAGTCCTTCTGGTGGGGGACGGACAAAATATTAAGGTTGGTGCGCCTTTTTTGGTAGGTGCCACCATTACAGCCGAACTTGTGGAACAAAAGCGTGACAAAAAAGTCCTTGTTTTCAAAAAAACGAGGCGCCACAATTACCGCAGAAAAGCGGGGCATCGCCAAAATTTGTCGGTGCTTAAAGTTACAAAAATCATGATGGCCTAAAACAGAAAAAAACAAGCGCTTCCTGCATGCCGGGTTTAAAAGCACGAAAAAAAGGAGAAGAAAATGGCAACAAAGAAAGCCGGTGGAAGTTCTAGAAATGGCCGAGACTCGAAGGGGCGCCGCTTGGGCGTTAAAAAATTTGGGGGAGAACCTATTAGTGCCGGAAACATTATTATTCGTCAACGCGGCACAAAAGTTCATCCTGGGCGTAATGTGGGCATGGGACGCGATCACACGCTCTTTGCCTTAGTTCAAGGAATTGTGGAATTTACGGCCGGGAAAAAAAATCGTTCTTTTGTTCATGTTCTTGAGGCGAATGTTGGCTAGACAAATGGGGGATGAAAAATAATCCGTAATTTAAGCAAAATTATGGGATTTCATTTCGGCCTTGAAAGGTGATAATATCAAACTGCGTTGACACACCCAGCAGGCTTCCTTGAAAGAATCGACGAAATATAGTACAGCTAGCGTAATGCTCGGGTTCGTTCATTTCCTCATGTGGGCCTCTCCATTTTTTTATAAAGTCGCTCTCACAGCGTTTGGCCTCTCAGGGGGCCTTTCTTTTTTCGCTATGACGTCTATTCTTCTGTTTCGCCTAACAAGCTCCGGGGTTCCCGTAGACGTGGTGGGGCTTTTCGCCCTTTCTCATGTGCCCTACAGCGTTCGCCTTTTTTGGCCTTTCTTGATTGACTCTCTCCCTTTACCTTATTTGACGAAAAAGTTTGGGCAAAGAAAAGGTTGGGGCCTTTTGGCCCATGTTCTCTCTTGCGTAGGGTTTATTGTCCTTGGTTTTGCGTCAATCACCACGCATTTTTCTTTTTTGTTCCTTGCAACCGCTCTTATGGCCTTCTTTTCCTCCCTGCAGGATGTTGTGTCGGATATGTGTCGGTTTGATTGTGAAAAAGCCTTTCCCACAGAGCGGAGTGTCCCTCTGAATACTTTCGGATTTCGCTGCGGGCAAGGAGCAGCAACGGTGCTTATTCCTATTCTTGCGGGTTTCTGGGGCTGGGGAGAGGCTCACCTTTTCTTTATTGTTTTCAAAATCCTCGCCTTTTTCCTTTTTCTTTATTTTCCTGAAACCAAAACCGAAACGCCCCAAAAAACTTTAAAACCTTCTTTTTGGAAAGCTCCTTCGGATTTTGCTCGTTCCTTTCAAAAAACATTTTGTCCTTTCTTTCATACGGCTCGTCGGGCCTTTTCCACATTTTTTTCTCAGCCGGTGCTTCCTCTCTTTTTGCTCTCTCTTGTTTTTCTTAAAGCTATCGATGTCATTTTGGGCCCCATGCAACCTCTTTTTATGGGACATCTTGGAATATCCGGCCGCCAATTTGGGGCTATAAAAAACGGGCCTGGAGTTTTCGCCCTTCTTTTAGGAGCTGTTGCAACAGGCTACCTTGTGCGAAAAATTTCTCTTTTTCGCATTCTTGCAGCCGGCGCCTTTTTTCAAAGTTTAGCCGCTCTGCTCTCTTTATTTTTGCTCACTCTGCCTTTAGAAAAAGCTCTGTTCCCTTACGCCTTAGCGGGGATTTCCTTTTGTCAAGAATTTTTCCTTGGAATTATGAACACCATGTATATCATTTACATTTCCTCTTTTAAACTTTACCCCAATCGCGTTTATTCCTTTGTCTTTTTTAGTACGCTGGGTTCTTTGAGTCGTATATGTTTTACAAGTTTCTTCGGCTATTTAGCGAGTCTGAGTTGGCCTCTTCTTTTTTTCTTGCCTTCACTTTTTCTCCTTTGCCTTATCCCATTGCTTAAACATTTACTTTCTCAGCCCTTTTTTGTCGAAATGAGACAGAACCCGCCGACATAGCGGGTAGTCATCGGAATCTCTTTAAACAAACGAGTTCAGATAACACCCTCTTCCTTGAAACTACTTGTGCTTAAAATGTCCCTTTCCAAATTCAGCCTGTTGGGATATACAGGTCAGATATGATTGTCCAAATATTTTCACATCTACAGACATTGTTTGGTTTTTTTCTTGACTTTCCTCCTGGTACTGACGGTAACATCCCCTGACTTTACCAAGGCGACCCAACAAATAACCATTTTCGCATAGCGGATTTATTTTACCATCAGGCATAATCCCCATTGCTGTGCCTGCCTCCTCGTCATTATCAAAAAATGTTCTAGCGATACATCCTTTGAAGGATTTCGACGAAACGTTCCCTAATGCTCCTTTTCTAGACGATTTTTGATATTGGTAACACAGTAAGTCAGCCGAATTGACGCAACTCTTGATCAGAGTGACAGTAGCTACCGATTGTTTTTGCTCCAGAAAAGAAGCGATGTCTGTAGAAAGGAGGCAATGCAAATAATGAAGCAATTCATGAAAAAAAGAAACGTCTTTCGGATATATCTCCAATAGTTCAACTTTTTTTGAAGCAACATTCCAGACAATAATATTTTTTATGGGAGCGCTTTCCCAACGAATAAAGCAGTCGCCTGATAACGGGTTAGGCCCAAAGCTTAAGTGTGGTTCATTCGCAGGGGCAAACAGTAACAGCTGCCTTCTTCCCCACCTTGTGGGATCGTTCGCCTGTATGACGCTAAGAATCATCCTCAGTAAATTACACCCCGTAGAGTTTTGTGAAATTATTTTTATATTCTCTTTGATTTCAGAGATATGTTGTGGTGTAAGACATTCTCCTTGTTCATCGGCAGCAAGATTTTCCAGATCACAAACCTGTGTTAAAAAAAGAGTTTCCACATTCTCTTGATTTTCTTGTAAAGTTTTTTCTGGATTCCAAAGTAAAGGTGATTTGTACGCCTCCATTTCTTTTGGT
>BNTO01000037.1 GCA_025996655.1 Alphaproteobacteria bacterium | reverse complement strand
ACATTATTGGGGACATAGAAAACGTTGGTTGCGAGGGAATCGGGATCGTTTTGATTCTTTGGACCTAGGACTCGATTTTTTCTTTAAGTACGAATGCTGATGCTCATGCGATTTTTTAAAGGGAAGTAGTATAACTCGAAACTTTAAACTTTTCCCGAAGACAGTTGATGAATACTTTTCTGCCCACATGCCTAATTTCTCCCCTGACGCCCAACGTGAACTAAGGATGATAATGGAGGCGCCGACAAGTCGATGGGTTAAGGTTACAACTGACGCCACCAGGGGGAGAGCTCTGAACCGCCACGAGTTAGAACTTAGACTCCAATCAATTGGGGAATCGAATGTTTCTGGTAGAAACCGTTGGGAAACAAACGAGGGAACGAAGTCTTGGATTTTTGGTATTTTTTCGCCTTGGTTCGAGGATCACGGCGTATATCCTTATGTCTGGCGGAACTACGATGGGAAAATAAAAATTGATGAAGGTTACGTAACAAAATTTAGAGACTTTGGTATGGAAGAGGGCCGGCTTCCGGACGAGGGAGATTTTGAAGGACCGCCCCCTTCTAAAGGACTCAACCGCCTATTAGGAAAAACGGCTCTTTTCAAGAATTAGCTGGTACTGCCCCTATCTTCCGTAAATTTCATGGCGCAAACCGATTTCCCCGAACTTGTTGCTTTTCGTTGATCATAAGGCGTAAAAGTATGACTTTTCTCTAAGATGCGAAGTCGCAAAAAAACGCGATCTAGATCATCAATTTTGTCAACCAAATACGAATCGGTAAACGTGAGATTGATATACTGTTGAAGTTTCCCCGCAAACCAACCAAGGCAAACAATAGTCGTTGTTTCAATAGGCTCGCCCTTATACATAGCGTTTTCGAGGTCTGCAGCATACCCTCCGTTAGGAATGTAGAGAATACAATCGTCATGCCGGGTCATCTCGGATGTCCAAAGAGGGCCTGTCGATTCAGAAGAACACTCCCGTCGCATTCCCTCGTAAAAACCAAACAACTCCGCCATTTTGGATAAGTCCGCATCGCCCGCTTTTCCATCAATGGTTGAGCTAAAAACATCCTTCCCGCTTTTTTTCATCCCGACCATCCACCACGGTGTTTTTGAGCCGGCCGCGTCATAGGAGTCATGATTGGTCGAACGACTGAGCGTTAAAAGCTTGGTATGTCCAAGCCCAGGAATGGTGACCCACTCATAAAGAGGTTTTTGTTCTTGCATGAGCTCCCCTTTTTATTTAAATTCTAAATTATTTTTATTAAAATCCACGGAGCTTATTTTGTGGCCCTCCGCTTTTCCATCCGATTGTTTAAAGACTTGGATGTCATTTGTTTTTTTCGCAAATTGAGCCGAAACTGCGATATAGCGAATATTGAGTTCAATACCTGTAAAGCGAACGGTTTCAAAAGTAAGGATTTGAAGCGGGACAACTGTACCCTCCGTTGTTCCTATGCGAACAATCGTCGCCTTTTTTATAATCGTTCCATCAAAAACCTTCCAATCAATCTTAGGGCCATGCTCTCCGTGAGGAAGAATGAGAAGGAGCTCCGCGGCTTTAATGGCCGATGACATAAAAAGGTTTTCCGATAAGTCGGGGGCGATATAGCGGCTTGATTCAGAAAAGTAACCATATAAATTTGTGTATTTTTTGTAACCTTCAATAGTACTCTTGCAAAGGTCATCGAGAGAGACCATCCATTCCGGCGTTTGGACGGTCGTTGTGTTATCCGTCCCATACCTGTCTAGAATGGTCGTAACTCTTGTATTTCTAAATGAGACAGAGCGGCCTGGCAAAGGTAAAGCCCTCGAAACTCTTTCCCCTTATTCATCCTGGCACAATTGGTTCCTAAAATAAAAGTACGTCCCTTTTTTACAATTTTCGGAAAAAGTGGGTTAGAATTTTAAGAAAAGGAAGGGGGCTTTGAACGAGCAGAAGCAAAGAGCACAAAGGAAAAAATATGCAACATTATTCTTCCCCGATTCCCCTTTACATCGCGGCGGATTTCCCAAAGATGCGGGCTGCGGGGGCGCTGGCGGCCAAGGTTCTGGACTACATAGAACCTTTTGTGCGCAAAAATGTCACAACGGAAAAACTCGACCGCCTGTGCCACCAATTTATCCTTGACCATAACGCCATCCCCGCCCCCCTTCATTTTAATGGCTTCCCCAAAGCCACGTGTATTTCTGTGAACCACGTTGTGTGCCATGGCATCCCAGGGCCAAGGCGCCTAAGGGATGGCGACATTTTGAATATTGATATTACCGTCATTTTGGACGGTTGGTACGGCGACACAAGCCGCATGTTTACGGTGGGTCGCCCCTCGCGCCTAGCCGAGCGCTTGATTCGCATCACCAAGGAATCTCTTATGCGTGCGATTGATAGTGTCCGACCGGGCGTAACGTTGGGCGATATTGGCCATGGCATTCAAAGTTTTGTGGAGGGGCATGGTTTTTCCGTTGTTCGCGATTTTTGTGGGCACGGCATTGGCCGCGTTTTTCACGATGAGCCCCAGGTTCCCCATTTTGGCACACCAGGAGAAGGCGTCATTTTGGAGGAAGGGATGTTTTTCACCATTGAACCTATGGTTAATGCGGGGAAATATGCCGTAAAAGTTCTATCCGACAATTGGACCGCCGTAACGCGCGACCGATCCCTATCCGCCCAATTCGAGCACAGCCTTGGCGTCACGGCGACGGGCGTGGAAATTTTCACGCAGTCTGAGAAAGACTAGGCGTTTTGTGCAAGCTTCAAAAAAGACGTGATTGTTTCAAGATGTTGGTCCACCACATATGTCATCTTGAAGAGAGTCGAGCTCATTGGAATAGGATTCCGTTGCCCCGCCTTCTCTTGGCCCCGCTAAAGCAGAAAGTTTTGACTTTCCAGTAGTGTCACCTGCCTTGCTATGTCCCTCTTCTCCCGTTGACGTATTAGAATTTTGGTCGCCAACTTTATCCTCTTCCCCATTCCCCTTTTCTTCCGAACACACGCCTTGTCCTAATCCTAAAAAACAGAATAATGGTATTAAAAAATATGTTTTCATTGATGATTTCTTTTTTTGATTTTTCCCCTCATTTTCAGGCTAGAACACTTATTCTTAAGAAAGCGTAAAAATGTTTTTTCTCAAAAGCGATTTTTGCACAAGGATGAGAGGGCTGTTAGGGTGGAGCTTTCATTGCTCTTGGAGAGCAAGGAAAGGACGGAAAAAACAAGATCTTGTAAAAAAAACTAAGGCAAAGCGTGTTTCACCTACCATTAGCTTGACGAACCGCCCAAATCAAAAAGTCCACAAAAGCCTCCAATCTTTGAAATCTTTTTGAAAGCGTCCCTTTCCCTTGAGGTCTGTTTTCAGATTCTTGTTTGAAGATATCTTGGATAATAGAAACTGCCCACTCTCTTTTTTTTTGAAACAGGTCGTAGAGAAAACTTTGCGACCAAGGGAATCGAGACAAAAAGGTTTCCTTTTTCTCGCTTACTATTGTTTCAAACAAATTTTCTTGAAACCTAAGATCCTCTTTCAACCGTTGAGGTGTTTGTAAATCTAGGAAAGCAAAGGTGTCTATTTTATTTTCAAGCACACAAATTTGTAAAAATGTTTGTTTCAGAACCCTTACTTGTTTCTTTGTTTTGTCCTGTTGCTTGGCTTCGTAGTCAAAAAATCCCGTCAAGATCTCATTTTTTGCTTGGTCCGGCAATTTCTCAAAATATTTTTTAAACTCTTCGACGGTTTTATTGCGAAGGAAGAAAAGGGCGTCCTGAAAGTTTAGCTGTGGATATGTCGGTGTAGATTGAGGCGGATAAGACGCTTGAAGTTGTGCATAGGAAGGATAAGCTGGAGGGGGATAAGACACCGGAGGTTGTGCATAGGAAGAGTAAGGTTGAGGTGGATAAGGTGTTGGGACATTTGGAGGCGGATAATTTGGCGGATATCCCGGCGCAGCACCATTTTGGGGCGGATACTTTGCAGGAGATTGAAGAAATTCCTTAGCAAGAGCACCGATTATATTTCCTACGTTAGGATCAGCCCTTAAGGCGGGAACAGACGCTCCCGCCCAAAGTAACCCGCCCCCCAACAAAACTTTTTTCAAAAAAGAAGACATTTCTTTCAACAAACAAGCATTCTTAATCTTATGTTAAGAATATTTTCGTGAAGGAAACGTTAATTTCCTAAAGCATCATCTACTCCAAAAAGGTCTGAAACCGTTTTTAAGAAAGCAGCCCAGGGCGTGGGATTCGCAGCTGTCGTAAACAGATTATTTGCTGCGTTTCTGTAGATCTTTATGGCTGTGTTAAGCGCCTCAAATTTCGATTCGGAAGGGTCAGCATGCACAACGCAGAGGGAATGAAAATATTTAATGCGCCCTACAATAGCATTTAATGTTGTTTGAATATCTCTCCTCTTCTCCAGAATAGCAGCCTTAGTCTCTGTATTCGTCCCCGCAGCTTTACAAGCCTGATCCTCAAGATCCCCAAGCTGAGCGAACAAAGTTCCGTACAAAGATGTGCGAGGATTCGTCGCAGACCCGATAAGATTGCAAAGAAGTTGTGCCCCACACTCGAAGAGAACGCCGTTCAAATAGCTATAACAGCGAATATCCAAAGGATGGTCATCCGGTTCGCCTAGAGGCGTTGTGTTTGAAATTTTTTGCAAACGTGTAAGAATCTCATAATAGCTTATAGGAAAGCCTTTGGTTTTGCACACGTCCAAAGCCGCTAAAGTAGCGGCCTTTTTCGCAGCAAAAGCTTCAATAACGCTATCTCCTCCGTGTTTTGTATCAATAGCATTTAACAGAGTTTTAGCTTTCGTGTAAAAAACATTGGCGAGATTGTAAATGTTTGGAACACTTATGGTCTCTAACCCGCCTAATCCCTCTAAAAATTTTGTTCTTACTCCATTTGGTCCATCGGCGCCTGTCAAGAAAATAGAACCCTCCGTAACAATTTTCTTTACAAAATTAAAGGCCGAAAAAAAAGTTGGCGTTTCTATGCGTTGCCAAGAATCCTTCTCTGTTCCTTTTTCTGCGTCCGTGGATGCTGTAATCTTTGCTTTTAAAGAATCCGCATTCGACACACCAGGAACGCCCTCTAACGTAAAGAGCACCGGAGTAGAGAAAAGTTCAAAACTCAGATCTTTTTGGAACTTAGGAAAGTCCGCCGGATGCGTTAAAAGATCAAGAATTTTCTCGTAACGAAACCAAGGCGCATTAGCAAACCAAGGCGTGCCCTCAGTAATAAACAATGCAGTTTTTATTGGATCTGTCAAGAGCTTATTAATATTATCGTGTATTATTTTGAAGTAGGATTGTACAGCGTTCGTGTATGTGTCGGAATCTTTTATAGGAAATTTCGCTGTCGTAAGATTTTTTTCTCCCATAGTACTATCCATAACCTGAACGAGCATCTTGGATCCTTCTGCTGGTGTGTTTTTTAAACTTCCAATCGCAGGACATTTTTCTAAAAGGTTATAAAGCAGAACAAGTTTATCGGTATTAATGGAGGACGGAAGCGTTCCCAAAAGAGTATAAGAAGGCGGCGCCTGGTCAACCCAGACGGTCTCAGCTCCCTCCCCTGATTTTACTTTTGTTGAGCGCCCTATCTTGGAAAAAACGGGATCAATAAAGATATCCCTGAAAATGCCATACAGACAACTTAAAAGAGTTTCTCCTTGCATTTTGTAGATTTTTCCAATCGTTAAATCCTTTATAACTCCGGTTGTGTTCTCTATGCGCGCGAAAACCTTAGGCAAAGTCGAGGTTATTTTTTCAACAAGAGGCCCTAAGGGAAGAGGATCTGTCGGAAGAGAAACTTCGGGGGAGACGTCGCTTGTTCGAATAAGAGCAAGCGCGTCTGCTATAGCCGAATTCGCGCTAACAGGACTATCTTTTGAATCTTTTAAATCCCCGGGAATCGCTATCGTCAGTTTGGCGACTTCGTCTTTCAAAACTTTATAAAGATCGTTAATTGCCTCTTTAAGGTTTTGGTCCGCATTTCCGTTTGTTAAATTTATGATATAATTTGAAGATGGTTTCGCAATATCAGCAATAAGGCCATTTAAAAAAGTATTGACGGCCTCAAGTTGGGTGTTGAGCTTGGTTAACGTGATCGGGTCAATAAGGCTTGCTGTTCCTCGCAGGCATGATTGGAACAAAGCAAGAAGCGAGCAAAGAGTATAGGGAGCTGTTGCGTCGAGTTCGGAACTTTTGCCAAGGGTTTGCTCCAATTTCGTAAACAAAGTCTTATTGCCGTCGGCTCTTTTTTTCTGAATCAAATCCCAACAAGGTAAAACTTCATCTTTGTAGGCGGTTAAAGCGTTAATGTCGGCATCGTTTTTCGTAAAACCGCCGGGCAGATCTACCGGTCCTTCCGTTTCTGCTTTGTCATAAACCTTTCTTGCAGTCTTGGCTTGCTCTAAAGCAGTTCGAACCTTTTGTAAAGTTTCTATTGTAGGTTCCCCTACAGAGGTTATAAGATCAACTTCCTCTAACAATTCTAACAAATCGTCTTCCGTTACAGAAACGGCGGGGTCCAAGGCAAGCGATTTACTCTTAACGCTCTCACACGAGTTCTCCCCTAAAGTACCAGCCAAAGTTTGAACCGCTTTGATTTTAGATTGGAGCAAGGATAGCATCAATTTTTGAATGCGCGCCACTTGGGCTTCAACCGTAAGAGATTCAAGCCAGCGAATCCGTCCCCAAAGAGTTGTTGTCGTGTCACTAAGAGGCGTATCGGTAGGGGCCCCAATGTTGTCGTCGAGGAGGCACTGAAGCACGAGATAGGAAATTTCGTTAAGCCGACTGTAGGCCGTGGCTTGACCTATAGAATCGCCAGGAAATCCAAGCGTCGCTAAGGATTCAATAGAATGAGACCCTCCGGTTAATAATGTTGCGATTTTATCGATTTTATGTTTTTTTACAGACGCCGTCGTTGCGTCAATAGTGACAGCCATGTCTTTGACAGCATTGTAACGATTCAAAAAGGTCGAATCCGTGGAAAAATTTGGCGGAGAAGTAAAAATATTAGAGATAGATTGATTTTCTGAGCCTTCAACATAAAAGCTCGCCGAAAAGGAACAAAGAGAAGAGCCAAGTAAAACTTTTAAAAGTATTCTTTTCATGAAGGTCGCTGTGTATTTAGAGAGCACTTTATGTAATTTTATTTTGGTTTTATTTAAAAAAATATTAAAATACAGTAAGTATTTGATTAAATACCTTTATTCAGAATATTAATTTAATAGTTGAGAGCTAGCAAGGAAAACCACGAAATGTCATACTGACGAAGATGAGAGGCTATGCTTTTTCCCGAGCTATTTTGTCCGTTTTTCTTTGGGTCGTTATAAAAAGATATTCGCTGTTTACGTTCGTTTTTCTGTCGGGGTGCTCGCATCATCTTTGCGAAAAATGTGAGCATCTATCAGACGTTTTCACTCTTTCGTCTCTCATTTAAGCCAAGCAGAACGTAGACCAAAAAGAGCTCCAAAAAGTTTGGTTTGAATCAAACGGAAAAGTAGATGAGGAAAATCAATGACTGACAGGCTAAAGCCGGTAGTAGGGGTTCCCTCCTAAAGGAATCCTTAGGAGGATAAATCTCTGTCTCAAACTTTAAAAGTGTCGTCGGATTCTTGCTTTGCAATATATCTCTTGATCATTTCTTCTGTTACACCTCCCACTGTGGAGCAAAAA
>BNTO01000036.1 GCA_025996655.1 Alphaproteobacteria bacterium | reverse complement strand
AAAGGGAAGAGTCCGGGCTGTTTCAAAGTATTTTAAAACGTTAGAAGAGGCTGTGAAGGTAAGTTGTTACAATATATCGGAGGAGATCGCAAAGATGCAATATTTTCAGGCCGCTTAGCTATATATGGCGACTCGTATTCTAGGACACTCGGCATTAATGGGAAGCTCCCGACAAGCTGTAGAGGATTTCCGACTTTTTGATTTGGCAGGCGGAAATGGGAGAAAAGAGGTTACTCTCACTCAAGAAATCGCGAGCATCTGGAAAGAACAGTCGGAGTCGGTTGCAAGAGATTATGTAAGGCCCCGTAGATCTACTGAAGCAGCCCATAAGGACACTGCGCCTTTTGTGAAGATTTTTAATGTAGGCTCTCATAGTAAAAGGAAAGCTGGAGTAGGCATATTGGCGGAGAGTGACGGCCTTTACGTAGGAGATTTTGTCGACGACTTTGCGGAAGGAAATGGTTTTTGTACATTTACAGATGGACGCGCCTACAACGGACAGTTCAAAGCAGGCAAGCCGAATGGAACGGGAACTTGTACCTGGCCTAGTGGGAATAAATATGTGGGAGGTTGGGTGCACGGCCGAAAGGAGGGAAAGGGAGTCTACATGTTCGCAAATGGGGACGTTTATACCGGGGAGTTCAGAGCAGGCAAAATAGAAGGCAAGGGAACCATAAAGGAGCTTAACGGGGATACGTATGTAGGAAACTTTGTGAACAACTCAAGGGAAGGAAACGGAATTCAGACATGCGCGGATGGACGTGTATATGACGGATCGTGGAAAGCAAACAAACAGGAAGGACAGGGAATTCATACAGATCCTAACGGAGAAAAATATGAGGGAGAATGGGTGAGCGGGTTAAGGGAAGGAAAGGGCGTACAGAGATTTGTAGATGGGAGTGTGTATACTGGACAATGGGTGAACGGTTTGAGGGAAGGAAAGGGCGTACAGACATTCGCGAACGGCAGTGTGTATACTGGACACTGGAAGGCGGCTAACAGGAACGGAGAAGGGGTAGCGAAGTACGTGGATGGACAAACGTATACAGGACAATGGAAAAAAGATAGAAAGGAAGGAAAGGGAACCTATACATGGCCTAACGGAGATAAGTATGTAGGAGACTTTACGGGCGGTGAAATAGAAGGAAATGGCACCTTGACAGACAGATATGGACGAGTGTTACGTGAGGGGAAATGGAAAGCAGGTGCTCCAATTTTCTAAAAAAACAGATCCACTTCCTTCGGCCTAGAAAAGGCTTTGGGGTGGAGGAGGGAGGCTCTTTCTTTATGGAATAGTAATCTCCACTCTTCGCCTCCCCCTCTTTCTTAAAGCCCCAAGAAATTCTTTAAAGCAGAGGCAAATTCTTTTGTCAATTTCTTCCTCTCTTGCATATCGTGCAGGGCTTCATTGGCAATACCAGCCGTGGCCTGACGCCGTGCCACCAAAAAGACGCTAATTTTCAAAGTAATTTCCGGATTTTCCTTCAAAATGGTTTTTAAATCTTCTCGGCGCAGTTCATAAACAAGAGCATCCGTATCGGCAGAAACCGTAGCATTCCGAGGAGAATCTTGAAGCACCCCACCCTCGCCAAAGAAATCATTGGTAACCAAATATGTAATATGTTTCTTGACGGTTTCTGTCGATTCAGAATCCCCATCTTTAGGAATTTGAATCGAAACTTCAACCTTACCTTCCGCCAAAAACAACATGGTATCGCCCGTCGTCTTTTCGGCAATCAAAATTTCTCCCACTTTATAGCGTTTTTGTTTCAAGAAATGTGAGATTTTTTCTTGCTCTTCAAGCGAGCATTCCTGAAACAACGGACTCATTTTGACCGTTTCCAAAGCAGTTGTGATGTGCGTTTCATTAAACGAAAGGACACGATCATCCCCCCGATAAAGGCGGCACGTAGTCTCAGCAAGGCTAATGCAGTGCGTTCGCAAGTGTTCCGTTACCTGTTGAACGACATGATGCAAAGCCGCATTACGATCCAAAAAACCTGCAATCTTAAAAAGAACGCGATACGTAATGCAGCCGTTCTCAACATCTTTGGCAAAAACTTTCGTTTGCTTTTCTAAGACGCCCGGCGCAGAAGCCGCTGCCGCCGCCAAGATGCGCCGCGCACGATCGACCGGAACCGAAGGATCTAACGTCACGCTTAATTCTTCAAAATACCCATCCTCACAATCGCTATAATTAACGATGTCAGCGTCTAAAACTTTACTATTACTCATAGCAAAGACCTTTTCGTTGAGACCTTTAAACTCCGTCTCGAGAAAAGAAATATGATTGACCTTTACTGTTTTTCCACCTGGAAGTTCAACCCAATCGCCTTCTTTCATGACCCCCATAAAATCCATAATCACGCTGGCGATACAATCCTTAACGTAATCTTGGCCGACGTAAGCTAATCCCATGGCAGCGGAAATCATCGCAGCCCAAACGCCCGTAGCCGATTTCCCATAAATATTGGCTAAAATAAAAATAGCGGCAATGGCGTAAACAAAGACAAGTTCAAGATCTTTGAGGACGCGCGAAACGGGCCTTCCTTGCTTGGCCTCCAAAGGCGCCCAGCAAAAAACGGCAATCAAGCGCGTTACAAACCAGGCGAGAAGAATCGTAATCCCCGCCTTGACGGCTTGTTCAATTTGATAGGCAAACCCCTTATTGTTGGGACTGATCGGGTCCGCAGCCCCGTAAAGGTAGATGAGAAGGGCAATGCTTGCAACGCCTATAAGTAGGTATAAAACGTTTTTCTTATTCACACGCGAAGAATAAACAAAAAGCACTAATTCTAGTATGCCACGCAAGTTATTAAAAAAATGAATACGATTAAATTTGTACAGATTGAGCGAACATCTTGCGACGCTGGGGATTCTTCATGTTTCCAGGACTCAACAGAATTCTTGACAAGAGGATCCGCAAGCGGTACTATCCCGCTAGGTTCGACTAGAGTCTGAGTAAACTAAGTGAGTCATCCCTCTGCCCTGCGTGCAAGTTTTTTTGGTTTTTTCTTTATTTTTTGCCATTTTCATGAAGCTATGGCTTCTGACAAAACAATCAATATAATCAATGTACAGAATAATATAATCAATGTGCAAAATAATATAATCAATGTACAAAATACTGTCAAGAACGTACAGAACACTTTTGGCTCATCTTCGCCAGGGTCCTCTGTGCCTTGGGGAAGTAGTTCGTCCTCTAGCCAGACGTTGTTCGCCTCGTCCTCTAGCTCAGTCGGTAGTCGTTCCCTGGTCTTCGAATGCGGTCCACCTGACCAGATGATAGAGAAGTTGTTGACGTGCCGCCATTATCTACCAATGTCGAACCTCGTAGATTTTTTAATATGGCGATGGCCTCTGGAACCCATCGACGAGATTGATTGCAGCCTACATGCGGTGTCTTTCAAAGAACCTGATACGTTTCTCACTTATCTGAAAAAAGAACACCCCGACCCTGAAGAGAACACCGAGGGACAGTACGCAGCCCTCCTCGATAAGTTGCGTGGCTTCATAGATGCCCGTGACATCATAATAAAGGTGCTTGGAAACGTGGTAAGCGTCTGTTATCCTGCGCCTATTGGCGATTTATTCGTTCAGTGTGGACTGACAACAAAAAGCCTACTGTCAGGCTATCCTTGCAAGAAAAAAGACACGGCGCCCTATCCGTATGAAAAAGGCTCCAAACATACCGGCTTCGTTTTCGTAGGACCTCCCGATAAAAACGCGACATTCCAACGGAACGCCATAAAGCTGCACAAAATCTTAGAATTGTCCCTGAGAACTTACTACGAATTTCCACGCCTATTCGACCTCGGACAGCCCGTCACGAAAGCACTTGACTACATGGAAATATTAAGCCTAGTGAGCAGCATTAAAACGCACGCAGGTCTCCTGCAAGCTGCTGTGGTGGACCCCACATTGAGAAAGAATGACTACAGAGGCTCCTTACATCTTGCGATTTTACTTGAACGAACAGAGATAGAACAGTTAGACAAAATAAAAGATTATAGCGAGAAGAGGAAATTTATAGAAGCGAGAATAAAAATATTGATAATTACGAAGAAGGATATACGGTACCCTAAAAGAATCACTAACGAGCTTAACAGCAGAATAGATGGGCCATACTTCGTTGGCTTAGAGGAAGAGGAAGTAAGAAACCTTTGCGACAAACCAAGAAGTACTCCTCTCTGGTTCAAAAATTCAGTCTACTTACCGACGGACCTTTCTCGCAAGATTCTCGAAAAAGGTGTAACGGAAGACGATTTATTAGGTCTGCGCGGCGCCCCACCAGAGCGCGACTACGCCCATTTACACTCTGTAGTCGTCCTTGGAGACCCCACTCGTCCCGAACGGATCATGAACACACATGGTGGCCCAGATGTTTTTGAAAATATTTGCAAATTTTGTCATCTTGGGAACTGTTTGCCTGACTCTTGCCCCGAGCCACCGACCGACCTGGCTATAACGAACTCCTTTGGCCCAAGACCAAGAAACCAAGCCGAGGGAACGGCTTCAGGCCGCGGTCGGGGGCAGCCTAAGAAACGGCAGCCAACCACGGGACAAGACCTACAACTCATCATCCGGCAAGAAGTTCAAAAAGCTTTGAAAGAAAAGGAACAAAGCTCCAGGTTGAATAAGAAAAAAGAGAAAAAGAAAGAAAAAGAGAAAAAACAACAAACGTCTAAACTGCAGGAGAAAGAAAAAGAGAAAGTTGAACAAAGAGATGATCCTAAGGGAGAAGACGAGAATAATGGCTCAGAAAATGAAGACCAGGAAGTAGAGGTTGCGGAAACGTTTGCGGCGTTAAAAGAAAAAAAACAGGCCGACAAGGCAAAAATTGCGGTATTAGAAAAAGGACTCAGAGACGAATCGGAAAAAAGTGCCGCGTTAGAAGCAGGACTCCGGGCCGTGACGATAAAAACAGAAGAGATGCTCGACAGACTCCAGGTCGCGGAAGCTACGGCTGCGGACGCAACATCAACTAGCCAGGCCGCATCCCTTTTGGCTGCGACAACAAACGAAACAAGTCAGGCCGCGGCAAGCTTGGCCCAACAGGCAGCGGATACTGCTCAGGCATTGCAGGCCAGACTCGAGGAAACGGAAGGAAAGGTTGTCAAGGTCGTCGGGGATTTGCAACAAACAGAAGAAACAAGTCAGGCCACGGCACGCTTGGCCCAACAGGCAGCGAATACTGCTCAGGCATTGCAGGCCAGACTCGAGGAAACGGAAGGAAAGGTTGACAAGGTCGACGGGGATTTGCAACAAGCGAAAAATGACATAGCACTAACCTCGTCTATTAGTGCCAGTCTGGCAAAAAGTGAGGAAATGACATGGCGCATTGTTCAGGCGGGGATTAAAAAAGTTGCTATTCTAGAAACCAAAGTCGCGGAAGCGAACTCTACTGCTACACAAGCCCTCGGTATGGCCAACGACGCGGGTAATTATTTATACCGTACCCAAGAGGTGGTAACTGATACGAATAAGAGAGTCGAAAAACTGGTAAAGATAAAAAAAGAAAAAAACGACGATCAATAAAAAGAACGAACGACAAGACCAACAGAATCAACAACCCCATCAATTTCTCTAGAGATTCTTCGCATTTCGTTCCATAATGCAAACGAAAGAGGACACCAAGAAAAAAAGGAGACCTATGGTCCTTGCCATTCAAAAAATTCGAACACGGGAAATTTTAGATTCACGCGGGATCCCGACCGTCGAAGCGGATGTTGTTTTAAACGACGGAATTTTTGGGCGCGCGGCTGTCCCCTCAGGCGCGTCGACGGGCTCGTATGAGGCGGTGGAGCGACGCGATGGTGGGGAACGTTTCGGCGGAAAAGGCGTGCAAAGCGTACTACACGCGATTCAAACCGTCATTGAGCCGCAACTTGTGGGGTGGGATGCCGAGGATCAGCGGGCCTTGGACACCTTGCTGCGTCATCTTGATGGCACGGCAAACAAGGCGAATCTTGGCGCCAATGCGCTTTTAGCGGTAAGTTTGGCTATGGCGCGTGCTTCGGCCAACGCTAAACAACTTCCGCTTTATCGCTATCTTCGTTACAAACTTTCGTTTCCCAATTTGCCGATGTGTTTGCCGATGCCGCTTGTGAATGTTATCAATGGCGGGGTTCACGCCGATAACGATCTCGCTATTCAGGAATTTATGATTGTCCCCGTGGGGGCGCACCGTTTCACGGAAGCGATAGGCATGTGTTCCGAAGTGTTCCAGGCGCTTAAAAATTCTTTGAAAAAGCAAGGGCATAATACGAACGTGGGCGACGAAGGGGGCCTGGCGCCTCAATTTCATACAACCAAGGAAGTTTTTGAGGCCCTTTTAGTCGGCGTTCAACAGGCGGGCTATCAACCCGGGAAAGATATTTGTTTTGCGCTGGATTGTGCGGCCAATGAGCTTTTTGATGGGAAAAATTACAAAATCGATGGCATTACCATGTCCTCTCACGATTTAATTTCCTATTATGAGGACCTCACGCAAAATTATCCGATTGTGTCTATCGAAGATGGCCTGCAGGAAGACGATTGGGAGGGCTGGCATGAATTAACACAACGCTTAGGCTCTCGCCTTCAACTCGTGGGGGATGATCTTTACGTCACGCATCTACCCCGCTTGAAAAAGGGGTTTGAGGAAGAAGCCAGTAACGCCATTTTGATCAAACCGAATCAAGTGGGCACATTAACGGAAACGCTGGACGTGACCCAAATAGCACAGTCGCATCCCTGGAACGCCATCATTTCGCATCGCTCGGGCGAAACGGAAGACACTTTTATCGCTGATTTGGCGGTGGCCGTAGGCGCAGGGCAAATCAAGGCGGGGTCGACATCGCGCAGTGAGCGTTTGGCGAAATATAATCAGTTGATTCGTATTGAGGAAGAATTAGGGGATAAGGCCGTCTTTTCCTCTTTTGGGGAAGGAATCCGTTCTTGAAAATGAGAGGGTTGAAGGAATTTTGGAAAGATTCCAAGCGCCCGTCGCGTAAAGCGCTGATTAAAATTTTTCTGATGTGCGCGCTCACAACCTACCTGCTGTACCATATTTTGCAAGGAAACAGAGGGTTTTGGGCGCTCATGGAGCTCAAACAAGTTGTCAAAAAAGAAACCCAGGTTTTGCACCAGTTAGAAAAGGAGCATAAGACTCTAATTCGCCGCATTCGCCTGCTGCGCCCTCAAAATTTAGACGAGGACCTTTTGGAGGAACGCGTCCGTTTCGTTTTAAATATGGCCCAAGATGAGGAAATTATTTTGCAAGAGGACGATATCCTTGCTCATTAAAGCACTTTGCAAGAGGATTTGTTGAAGATTTTTCTGCGTAAAATCATGTTGGGGTTAAGAAGGGTCGTCACTTGCATCATTAAAAAAAAATGAAACGGAGATTTGTAAAGGCAAGATATTTAAGCTTTTTAACCTTTGGCCTTTTGACAGCTTGCGTCACAGCCGAAAGAGATGAGGCCCCGGAAGCCGCTTCGAGCGCGCGCCGTCGTGATTTCGGTTCTGTCCTTGGGCAATCTCCCATTCTTTTAAAAGGGAAGAAAATTGTTCGGCGGACGACAACAAAAGACGCCCCTAAAGTCAACAAATTTTTGTGGCAATGTCAACACAATTTAGGAATGTCATGTTTGTGCCATTTAGGAATGTCACCCTTGAGCCTTCCCGATGAGCCCGAAACGGATACGCCTAGCCGGCTGATGGCGGTAGGAATTCCCTTGGTGTTGT
>BNTO01000035.1 GCA_025996655.1 Alphaproteobacteria bacterium | reverse complement strand
TACAGGAGGTCTAATGTGTAGAATTCAAAAAAAAATATTAGAATTTTTCGGCAGAGATGGAAATACTTTTAAAAGAACTGCTAAAACTTTCAACATTTCGACCAGCACCATTGGTTGCTGGAAAAGAGAATTTTCTAAAACTGGAATATTTCAAAAAAAGCCTGTTCAAAGGAAGTTTAGGAAAATAGATTTAGAGAAATTAAGCGCTATGCTTGTTGAAAAACCAGATATGTTTCAACGAGAAAGGACGGAAGTTTTCGGTGTTGCAAGGAGATTCCCACAAAATGCTCTTAAGAAACTTAATTTTTCCAGAAAAAAAGTCAAAAATTACCTTGAAAGAAATGAAGAAAAAAGGAGGGAATCCGAAAAACAGATGAAATCTATTCCCAAAGAAAATATTGTTCATGTTGACAAGAGTGGAATAAATGAACATTTGCACAGAGAATATGGATATTCAAAAATTGGTGGAAAAATTCAAGGCAAAATTCCTGGCAAGAAATTCGAAAGAATTAATATCATAGAGTTGTTTGGGATAATGCAAGTATTCATAGAAGCTCGAAAATAAGAAAAATAATAGAAGAGCCAGGTTTTTTTTCCCCCGTATTCGCCGGATCTCAATCCTATCGAACATTTTTGGGCTAATTTAAAAAGAAGAATTAAAGGAATATCGGAAAATTTTAAAACTTTGATGGAAGAGGTGGAATGGTGCTTCAAAAAACCAAGTATTCAGTGATGCGATTTTTAACTATCTTCACTATACAAGAAATGAGCAAATCTTTCCAGTTCTCCCGTCTTTTTAACAATAAATTTTGCAAGGGAAAACCCTTTTAGCCTCCTCAATCTTTTCCCAAAGTTATAAGGATTAGTTAAGAAAAAATCTAAACATTTGTGCGCATCGAAGCGTGGAACTATTGGGACATTCACAAACAACATGTTCATTTTATTTCTTAACTAGTCCTAAGCATCTATTTATTCTAGGATCCACAAACAAATCAACAGGTTGTCTCAGTTTTCTATAAGCTTGGGTCCCTATTTTTCTTAAAAATTCTAAACAGCGCAAGGCCACCCGCAAGAGCCATGGGAATGCAAAGGATTTGTCCGACGGTAAAGCCGGCGTAATGCGGAGATTCTTTCCAAAAATCAATCAAAAAGCGCCAGAAGGCATAGCTGCACACAAAAAGGGCGGCTAAGCTGCCCGGCCTTTTTTGGAAAAAAGGAACGCGCCACAGGCCCGCCAGCAAAAGCAACGTCAAAACGCCCTCCGTGAAAGCCTCATAAAGCTGCGTAGGATGCCGCGGAAGGGGAACATGCGGGAAAAGAACGCCGAACGCCCCGTTTGTTGGGACGCCGTACAACTCGCTGTTGACGAAATTGGCCACGCGCCCCAATCCTAAGCCAATGGGCGCCACAGAGGCTAAAATGTCCAGAAAACGCGGTATAGGAATCTTGCGTTTATAAGTAAAAAGCCCCGCGGCCAAAAGAACGCCAAGAAATCCGCCATGAAAAGACATCCCACCGTCGCGAAAGGCCAACACTTCAAGCGGATGACGCGCGAAATAAGACCCCTGAAAGAAAAGAACGTGGCCCAGTCTTCCGCCTAAACAGATCCCCCAAAAGGCCCAGAAAAAAAAATCTTCAAGATTTTGTTCGGAAATTTCTTTCTCGGCAAAGCGCCTTGCCAAGAATCGCGCATAACTCAGCGCTAGGATAAAACTCACAACGTAAGCTACACCGTACCAACGGATCTCTAGGCCAAAAAGGTGAAAACAGATGGGAGATACAGTGTGCACAAAAGGCATAACACTTTTTTCTTTTTTTGGTAATCTTCTACGGCTGCCTGAATGGCCCGCCCAGCCAAAACAGAGCAGTGAACTTTGATGGGGGGCAGCGCTAAATGTTCGGCAATGTCGGCGTCTCGAATCTCGAGGGCCTCGTCTACCGTCCGGCCCTTGAGCCACAAGGTAGCTAAAGACGAAGCCGCAATGGCGGAACCGCAGCCGAATGTCTTAAATTTTGCGTCCTCAATCACACCTTGGTCATTCACCTGAATCTGAAGTTTCAAAACGTCTCCGCATGCGGGCGAGCCGACGATGCCCGTTCCTACCGATTCATCTTTTTCGTTCAGCGTTCCCATATTTTTTGGATTTTTGCAGAGATCAACGACTTTCTTGCTATAGGGCATAGAACACCGTTTGTTTTTAATTTCTGCTATCGCCATTGTAGCACAAAAATTCAGAAAAAGGGGGGAGTGCGAGCCCATTATTTCTTCGCCTTTTCCCCTAAAAAGGCCGCCCGCCCTATTCCTCTTAATCTTTTCTTAAAAATTTCCGAGTAGCGTTAGAAGAGTGGGATTTCTTTGCCGTTTCTATGCTCAGCAAGCTCTCAACTGTTTCCTTTAATGGCATTGAATCCCAAGAAATCTCCGTAGAAGTACAAATCGCGCCCGGCTTGCCGAATTTCATTATTGTCGGCTTGCCGGATAAATCCATAGCCGAATCCAAAGAGCGTATTCGTGCCAGTTTTTCGCACGTTGGGCTCAGCTTGCCGCCTCGGCGCATTATCGTTAATCTCGCGCCGTCCGACTTGCAAAAAGAGGGCGCGCACTACGATCTTCCCATTGCGCTTGGTATTCTCGCCGCTCTTAACGTTTTCGATAAGGCGCAACTTCAAGAATATCTTATTTTAGGCGGACTCAGTTTGGACGCTTTGATTGCGCCTGTAGCAGGAATTTTGCCCGCTGCCATTTTCGCGTCGTCCTTGGAGCGCGGCCTTATTTGCCCGTTTCAAAACAAAAACGAAGCGTCTTGGGCGGGAAATTTGAAAATTGTGGCGGCGCCTGATCTTATTTCACTGGTCAATCATTTTAAAGGCGAAATGGCTTTGCCCGTTCCCGCCGCGCCCCTTCTGCCCGATGCCGCCAAAGCCGCTGTGAATTATGGCGATATGCAAGATATCAAAGGGCAATTCCTTTTGAAACGCGTTTTTGAAATTGCCGCCACCGGCCGCCATAACGTTTTGCTTATGGGGCCACCCGGCGCGGGGAAATCCATGATTTCTCAGCGCATTATGAGCATTTTGCCGCCTCTCACGCCGCGAGAAGCTTTGGATGTAACGATGATTTATAGCATGGCGGGCTTGTTGCCTGAAGATGGACTTATGACGCAACGTCCCTTTCGCGCGCCGCACCACTCCGCTTCCTTAGTTTCTCTTGTCGGTGGGGGCATTCGCGCTAAGCCCGGCGAGATTTCTCTGGCCCACCATGGCGTTTTGTTTTTGGATGAATTGCCTGAATTTTCGCGGCCAACGCTGGAAGCCCTCCGGCAACCTTTGGAATCCAACGTCATCACCATTGCCCGCGCCAATCAACACGTGACGTATCCCGCCAAAATTCAGCTGATCGCTGCCATGAATCCGTGCCGCTGCGGGTATTATGGCCTCCCCCAAAAGGAGTGTCCGCGCGCGCCGCGTTGCGCCATGGATTATCAATCGCGCATTTCAGGGCCCTTGTTGGACCGCTTCGATTTGGTTTTTTACGTTCCGCAAGTGCCTATTCAGGAGCTTTTTTTGAAAAAAGAAGGCGCTGTTGAAAATTCGGAAGCCATTCGCCAGCGCGTTTTGAAGGGTGTTGCTTTTGGGAAACAACGCCAAGAAAGTCCGGGGTATCAACCCGAAACGCTGGAAACTCTAGAACAAAATACGCAGCATTGCCTCAAAACCTTTGCGGACAAAATGGAATTGTCGGCGCGCGGATGTTCGCGCATTTTGAAAGTGGCGCGCACCATTGCCGACTTGGATGAAGCGAAGCTCATTCAGCATACCCATGTGGAAGAATCGATTCATTATCGCTATGTTCTCGCCGACGGACAAAAGCTGTGAAGTTTAGAGAAATGAAAGGAGAACAGCGTCAGAACATCAAGAAAAAACTAGAAGCGCAAAAAGAGCCCCAAGCCCACGCGCCAGTGGGTGTCGGTGCAAGAAAAGGTTAGTTTGTCTTCTTTGGCTTGAAATGTTGCCTCAGAGCAATAGGTGTAAGAAAAATCGGAACGCAGAGAGAAGCGCCGCGTTACAAAAAACTCAAGCCCAGCGCCCCCAACAACCCCAGCATTAAAGCGATTTTTTTTGCATATTCGTTTTGTTTTTTGCAAATTTTCTTTTAATTCCTTTTGAAGGGGTATGGTCATATAGTTGAACCCATGCGTGTCTTTGTAGGGATCTTGCTCACTACAAAAGAACAGAATGATATCGAAGATAGTTTTGGGAGAACTTTCGTGGAAAAGATCTAACTTGTTTGTCTCAGCACCAACTAACGCAAAGACATAAACTCGGTCTTTAATAACGGTTCCTATTCTTGCTTGAATTTTATAATAAAAACTCCTCTTGACTTTCGTCTCCTGAGTTAAAGTAAAAAGACCGTTTAAATGTATAAGAGGGAATTCCATATTTCTAAAAGGATTTAAATCTACTTCGGCTGTTTTACCTGAATCAGTACCTTTATCTTTTGCGTCAAGCAAAGATTTTGGAGGTTCTGCTTTAAAAATAGTCATCTCTCCTTTATTCAAAACTTCCCCCGAAGCTCGCCCTGCAACCATTTCTACAGCAAGCAAAACAGCCTTATTCCGAAAGCAAAAAATGCCTAAAGTTCCTTCAAACTGGGGAGTTGCTATGTTTTGTTTCATAAGTTCGGAAGATTGATCATCAAGCAAGCGTTCAAAAAGCTCAAGAGGGGAGCCATGGCTAATAGTAAAAGGCTTGATTTCTATCCCCTGCACTTTTTTGTTAACAACAAAATCCTTTTTTATCTTTTTAAAAGGCTCTTCATATATTTCACAAAATTTTTTATTCCAATAATCATTTTTAAAGTTCACTTTATGATGAGAACTTCCTCTGTGAATACCGAGCCCTCCGTAAAATTGGATACGAGCCTGAGCCGGTGTTAAAAGGCAACACAACAAAAGACTTGCTACTTTCAGGATTGTCATGATGAGAACCTTATTCCTATTCCTAAAGCCACACTTTGTTCACGGTCTTGATACCGAATACTGTAAGGTTTATAAAAATCCGAATTTGTTGCGAGAGAAGAAACTTTCCAATCTTGTCTCTCTTGTTTTTGAATAGGCGTGATATCGCAGCTCCCTCCTATTTCTGTTTGCAGGTGAAGTTGAGTAGCAAAAGCAAAGGCATATTCATATTCCACTCGCATAAACCATTTTTTTGTAAACGAGTATTCAAAGCCGGCTCCAACATTGAGCGAACCGTAAAAATAATGTCCCGTTGAAGAGGTATAAACACTTTTTGCGGGAGGTGGCATCAAAAAGATGGTTCTTTGTGCGTCACCACTTTCCGAATCTTCGGCACGCGCAAGGGTTTCAGAAGAGCCATTCTGCGTCACAGAAAATTTTTCTTGCGTATAGTTATTGAGAGAGATGCCGACTTTCGCGTAAATCAAAAGAGCTTTTATTGGATAAAATCCGCCTCGAAGGCTAATGTTGCCTTCAAAGTTCTTTTGCCCCTCAATTTTTGCCTCACAATCTACTTTCATATTTAAGTAATGACGTCCGTATACGCCCTCTTTAGTGTCCACCAAATTCATTTTTTGATCTTCTTGAATGTCAAGATGCTTATAGGTGATGCGCCCTTCAATCCCAACATAAAAGCGCTCGGTGGTAACGTGCTCCGCCCCAAGCCAAAAGGATCCTCCGATTCCTTTTCTAAGCGTTGTCGCCGAAGAAATTTCGGGGGGAACGGCTTCAAATTGATTCATTTCATACTGTTCCTCAGGGGTTTGAGCCTTTACCATCGTATACGAACCCTCTTGAGCCTCAAGGATGGCGCGCTGCTCCACAATCCAACGCGCGAAAACGTTGGTCCAGTAGAAGGTTGGTTTTAGAAAGTGCCCTGAAAACTGCAGGCCAAGATACGCGGGATAGAGAGAAGGAGTCCCAACAAGCGGAGCGAAAAACAGAATTCTCCACAACTTCATGAAACAGCTCCTCCCCCGAGAGCAAAGTGTATAAGAAATGTTCGGACATTTTGAGGGAAATGAAAAGGGGACGGGCAAAGGAAACGTTAAAGAATGTTAAAATTTATTTTAAATTTTAGGCGGCGCGCCCTTTTTTTCCAGATTCACGGAGGCGGGTTTGGAGCATCTCAAAGTTTTTAGTCTTTTGGTAATCCAAGCAAGGCATAAATATTTTTTTGAATGCGTCTTTCCAAGCGTTTTTTTATGTTTTGCAAAGCGTCTATATTCTTGCGCAAACTTTCCTCGTCCAATTTGTGTCGCGCCTTATACCAAGCGGCTTTGCCTTCCAAGGTCACATATTCCGTTACGCCTGAAATTTTGTCGCAAAGTTGAATCAAAGCAACATAATCTTGCATTGCGGGCGAAAGATTCAGCGTTTCCATAGCCGCCTTCACACGCGCTACTTCCGCCGCATCGCCCCGGCAATAATGGCTAAAATAAGCGCCCGATGCGAGGCTCAGCGGAAAGGAATGAAGCAGGCACACCTCTGCTAATAAGGGCTCGTTGGCATCCCGCATTAGCGTATAGCCCAAAAAAGGATGTTTATAGAAATCTTCTCTTGGCAAATATAACTTGCCTACATCATGAAAGAGACCACATTGAAAGGCCGTTTCAGCGTTGAGTTCGGGAAGGAACCTCGCAATTTTCGCGGCCGCACGCGCCACAAGGGCTGAGTGTTGCCACGTCGTTTTGTCCCTTTCAAACGTTGTTGTGTCTTTCACCAAAAATTCCCGCGCTCAATGAAGCCACAAAGTCCCCGTTTCTTTTGTAAATTGAAAAAAACCTTTTGCTATAGGGAGTTTTTTTTTTTCTCCCGCTCCCTGCCAATAACACACATCCCCTTCCTTAAGGACGGTAAAAAAAGGTTCATGGCCTGAAAGAACTTCGCAACGCCCGCATTCGGTTTCAAGAACAAGGCGAACAACGCCTTCAACAGGGATCATTTCTTCTTGAAATTTATAAATGCGCAAAGAAAACACGCCCCTTCCTTTTTATAAAACGCCCCTTTTAGAATACGAAAAAATGCAACTTTTGGACAGAGGGAAGAAGCGACTGTGTAAGTTCAGATGATTTGAAACTGCTCGAGAGTGTGTAAGTTCACAGTGTTTGAGACGGTACGAGAGCGTCTTAACTTAAAAAATACTCCATGAGAGTTTTATCTTTTAACCGAAAGTGAGAACGACGAATACCCCTTCAACAGCCAAGTGCAACACCGTCCCCTAAAAAAGAAATCCTTAAAAAAGGCCTCGGCATTTCCTCTCCGATTTGTATCATTTTTTCTCTATCCGTTCGTTATTTTTTCGTCTTTCTACCTGTCTAGTCCCAAATTCTTGTTGTATAATTCTTGAGCAAACTCCGTCGACTCTTTCCCCCTCTTTTTAGCAACAAATTCTACGGGGGTAAACCCTTTTATCGCCTTCAATCTTTTCCCCAAGTTATAGGCATTGATAAAATCTTTTAAATGATTCTTTAAGGACTCTTCGTCTTTGTAATAATACTTCTTAACCGTTGCTTCTTTTATCGTTCTGCCCCTGCGCTCAACTTGCCCATTTGTCCAAGGATGGCAAGGCTTTGTGAGCTTATGAAGGATCTCATTCTCTCTGCCAATGGTATCAAATTCGTGTTCTTTTTTGCCTTTAAACTGTTTGTTTGTGAACTGCGCACCGTTATCGTCAGGATACGATAAATCTTATAAGGAATATTTTTAATGAGATTTCTTAA
>BNTO01000034.1 GCA_025996655.1 Alphaproteobacteria bacterium | reverse complement strand
TCAGGAAGTTCTGTAAAACGCAAAGCTCACCTATCGAAAGCAGGTGTTCAATCTGTGCGAAAAACTTTGTATATGTCCGCACTCTCTGTAAAGAATTATAATAAAGATTTCGCGCCTTTCGTAGATAGACTGCAAAAAAAAAGAAAAGCTCCCAAAGTCATCATCTGCGCCGTTATGAGGAAGATGATGCACATCTTTTTTGGTATGCGCAAAGCGCAACAAGACTTTAAGGCACATTTAGCTTTTAAAAGAGAGATCGCGTAAGTGAAGTATCCTTCTTAAAAAAAGATTTGACTCTAAACACGGTATCTATTAACTCTAAATTAACCTTTCTTCAGCTACAGTAGATGGTATGAGTAGAAATGTTTTTAAAGAATCTGTTCATTAACAGAGACCGAAAAGAGGAACTATGGCAGAAGGTACCCAGCACAAACTAAGCCGTGTACGGCCTCCACGCGTGCAGATCACCTACGACGTTGAAATAGGAAACGCTATTGAAATGAAGGAGCTGCCGTTTGTTTTGGGGATCATGGCGGACCTTTCAGGGATGCCTGAAAATCCTCTTCCAAAATTAAAAGAGCGCAAATTTGTTGAACTGGATAGGGATAATTTTAATGATATTCTTGCGTCCATTGCTCCTCGGCTTGTTCTTCGCGTGCCGAACACAGTCTTAAAGGACGGATCGGAAACGAATGTTGAACTAAGATTTTCCAGTATGGATGATTTTTCACCGCTTCAGGTTGTTAAAAATGTTCCAACGCTCGCAAAATTTTATGAAATTCGCTCGCACTTAAAAGATTTGCTCACAAAGTTAGATGGGAATGACGATCTCGAAGAATGTTTGAAAAAAATTATGACGGATAGTGCAGAAAAGGACGCCATCAAAGGCGCACTTCCGCCGCTTGAAGGGGAAGGCGAAGCCAAGGAAGGAGCGGCAAGCGAATCGAAAGAAGGAGAGGCCCATGGCTGACGAAAATGCACCCGAAGAAAAGGTAGCGGAAGAAACGCCGCTTGATAAACTCTTTCAGCAAGGAAGACTTGTACGCGATGAAACGCAACGGCCCTTTGCCGAAGCCCTCGTCCGTGAATTCCTCTCTCAACTCGAAGAACATGCCGACACCGCTGGAGATAACCCCGTTGCCTTCATTAATCTTACAATAGCGCAGCTTGATCAAAAAATTCAGGATCAGCTTAATGCCATCATGCATCAAGAAGCCTTTCAACAATTGGAAGGATCGTGGCGCGGCCTAAATTATCTCGTCATGAACACCGAAACAAGCACACATTTGAAACTGCGGCTTTTGAATGCAACGAAAAAGGACCTCCTTACCGATCTTGAAACGGCGGTTGAATTTGACCAAAGTCAACTTTTCAAAAAGATCTATGAGGAAGAATACGGCACTTTTGGAGGCCATCCTTACTCTTGCCTCGTGGGCGATTATTCTTTCACGCGGCATCCTCAAGATATGGAATTCTTGCAAAAAATGGCAGGCGTTGCAGCCGCCGCCCATGCGCCTTTCCTCGCCGCGGCTCACCCAAAATTGTTTGATTTAGATTCGTTTGAACAACTCGGCGTTCCAAGGGATATGGGCAAAGTTTTTGAAAGTTTTGAGCTCATTAAGTGGACATCCTTTCGTAACTCAGAAGATTCGCGTTACGTGGCCTTAACACTGCCGCGGGTTCTCATTCGCTTGCCGTATGGGGCTAATACGCTTCCAGCCGAAGGTCTTAATTTCGAAGAAGATGTTTCTGGGGCCAACAGTTCTAAGTTTTGCTGGACAAACCCTGCCTATATTTTGAGCCAACGCATTACAAACGCTTTTGCTTTGTACGGTTGGACCGCGGCCATTCGCGGCGTTGAGGGCGGAGGCATTGTTCAAGGGCTTCCTTCCTACACCTTTAAAACGACAGAGGGCGATATCGCTTTGAAATGCCCAACAGAAACCGCCATTACAGATCGGCGCGAAAAAGAGTTGAGCGACTTAGGCTTTATTGCTCTATGCCACTGCAAAGGAACGGATTATGCTGCGTTTTTTGGCGGCCAGACGGCGCAAAAGCCAAAGGTTTACAATTTGGATGACGCGAACGCCAATTCCAATCTTTCCGCGCGCTTGCCCTACATTTTGGCGGCGTCCCGCTTTGCGCACTACATTAAAGTTATTATGCGCGATAAAATTGGAAGCTTTTTAACAAAAGATAATATTTCCAATTATCTGAATACGTGGATTGCTAATTATATTCTTCTGAACGATGACGCCCCGCAAAACGTCAAAGCGAAATATCCTTTACGTGAGGCGCGCATTGATGTTTATGAGGTCCCTGGGAAGCCCGGTTCGTATCGCTCGGTCGTTTATTTGCGGCCTCATTTCCAAATGGAAGAGCTAACAGCTTCGATTCGTCTTGTTGCCACTTTGCCCGCTCCGGCAGGTTGATCTGTGAAAAGGATTAAGAATTTGTCGTAAAAAGCAAACGCTACAAAAAGGAAAAGAATTATGGCTGTGCCCTATACAATCACCGATATCCCTGGGAAAAAGCAAATCAAGATGGCAACCACCGATCTGTTGGAGCCGGATGATATTACCGTTCGATCCCCCGAATGGATGGTGAAAATTGATAACCTTTTAAGTTCAAATTTGGATGGGTACAGGGACTATTCCGAAATTTTTGGTTGGAATGAGGAATCTTCGCGTTTTACTCCTGGGAATCTTAGCAATCAGCTTTTGGGATCTGCCACGCTAAAACATTCGGGCCTCATGGTTCTTATTCCTAACGGGGGCCATAGCGCCCAAATTGAATTAAAAATGAACCGCGGAATTCCTCTTGATCTTATTGAAATTGTTCGACTTGGAAACATTCAAGATTCCAAAGTCAAGCTTCAAGTCCTTGAGTATCACACGTGTTGGATTCAGTCTTTTCAGCAACAGCTGGATCGTATTATTGTGACGGTTTCTGTTTCGACGAAAAAAAATACAATTTTCGTTTATGACAATTCGGGAGCCAATAAAGGGCAAATGGTAAGCGAAGTGAACTATATTCAAGGGAATGTGGAAGGATAAGGATTTTCCCTAACCTTCCCCCTAAAAAGACGGCAACGTCTTGAATTATTCGGGCTTTTTCAAAAAGAAAATTCGGCTCGTTTTTAGTTTCATGGGCGAACAAAAATCTTGCAAAAATTTCCACATGCAAGTACAAACAAACTGTTGGTTTGACCGTTAGGTCTTTTGTCAGACCGTGCTGTCCTAGCACTGTCGTTTTTTGAGACTAATCGGTTAGAGTTATTTCCAATTCTACGACCAGTTGACTGTACTCGTATTATTCTCAGGTCCGATTCAGGGAAAAATGCCTTGTATACAGATCGCCTCGCAACGATAGGCGTCGCTCCTTAAAGGGAATGTTTGAAAAAAAATAGAAAAATTAAAGTACTCAAAACATCAAGAGCTTTTGTTTGTTTTTAAAAATAATTCAGTCCCATGGCGTTACGCACCAACTTCATCGTTTGTTGAGCTTTAGCCCGCGCTTTTTGCGAACCGTCCCTTAAAACGTCTCTCAAGATTTCTTGTGTTAACGTGGCGCGCTTTGCGCGGATGGGCTCTAAAAGCTGTTCTAAATCTTTGACTAAAAGCGTTTTGATGGTGACATCGCCTAAGCCGCCTTTGCGATACTGCTGTTTTAAGTGCGTGAGCTCGTCTTTGTCGTCATGAAAAGCGTCCAAGTACGTGAAAACAACGTTGCCCTCGACCTGGCCGGGATCACTAATTTTCACATGATTAGGATCGGTGAACATATCCCAAACTTTTTCCCTGACTTCACTAGGTGCGTCGCTCAAAAAAATCGCATTCCCGAGGGATTTGCTAGCTTTTCCTTTGCCATCAATCCCTGGAAGGCGGCCTGTTTTGCCCAAATGAACCTTGCATTCCTTCAATGTTCCTTCACCATAAAGTCGGTTGAATTTTCGCACAATTTCATTGGTTTGCTCAATCATGGGGATTTGGTCTTCCCCCACAGGAATAACTTCAGCTTGAAGAATCGTAATGTCGGCGGCTTGATTAATGGGATAACACAAAAAGCCGACAGGAATGGACTCTTCCATGTTCTTTTGCGCGAGTTCCGTCTTGACGGTGGGATTCCTCTCCAAGCGCGACAAGGTGACCAAATTCATAAAATAGAGCGTCAACTCTGTTGTTTCAGGGATTTGAGACTGGAGGTAGATCGTGGCGACAGAGGGATCAATGCCTACGGATAAATAGCCCGCAGCGATTTCGTAAACGCTTTTTTCGACAAGGCCTGGGTTTTCGAAATTGTCTGTCAACGCTTGAACATCAGCAATCATAATGTAAGATTCGTACTGCTGCTGTAGCGCAACACGATTTTGCAAGGACCCCACATAATGGCCTAAATGGAGTTTCCCGCTGGGACGATCTCCCGTCATCAAAACTTGCGCCATTTTCAAGTCTTTTTCTGTCCTCTATTCAAATTAATCCTAGCAAAGGCTGCTTTTATGTGTCTAGCGCTCCCCATCTTTCCTTTTTTTGCCCTTGGTGTGTGATGAAAAATTTCATGATCTAGCCTTCCCTTTTTTTGAAGGCGCGATGAAGGCGCGATTCCAACGCGAAAAGGAATATGTTACAATGCTGCGTTGTCCACTGCTATTTCCTATCCCTATTATGAAGCCTATCCGAAAATCGTTATTAATGTGTATTTGTTGCCTGTTTTGCTTTCCTTTGAGTGCCGCGCCCAAAAACGAGGCTCCGAACAAAATAGTAGTCAAGCAAGAAGATCAAAAGAAAGAACCGCCCGCAGATAAGTCCGAAAGCAAAGCGGAAGAGGAAAATCAATCAGAAAACACGAAGGATTTCTTAGAGATTCATGAAGTCAAAACGCAATTGCCTCATCCCATTTGGTTTATTCCGTCCAGGCGCCAATTTGTATCGCTGTCTATAGTTTTCAAAAATGCTGGAGTCAAAAATGTTATGCAAAAGCATCCCGCTCTAGAAAGGTTCCTGAGCATTCTTTACAAATGTTGTGGGAAGTTTGATGCTCACCAACTTGAACGCAAACTGCGGAGCAATAACACCTCCCTATATATCATTTCATCCGACTCGCTGGATCATTCTGGAGTCAACATTTGGTCCCCTCTTGACTCTTACGAAGAAGCCTTGGATTTGGCGGCGCTCATGTTTTTGTCTCCTCGCCTTCCCAAAAAAGAATTTGAAGATCTTCGAAAAGAGGCTCTAACACAATTTAAGGAGACTTCTCATAGGTTGAACACGCATATTAGGGAAGCGGTGAACGCGGCTTATTATCCGGAATATCATCCCTACAGAAGGAGCCTTTCCAAAGAGGAGGCTGATCTTGCAAGCATGACCCCCGAAGCCGTGAAAGAGTTTTTGCGTTTTTTGAGCCAGGAAAATGCCCTTGTTCTTGTTTATGGTCCCAGGGAAAAAGAAGCAGAAATTGTGGCCAATGTTGAAAAAATGCTTTTAAAATTTCCTGCAAAAGGGCAGTCCGTCCTTTCTTCGTGTGAGCCGGCCCTTGCCCCCTCGGAGGATATAACGTTATGCGCAGACGTGCCTCAAACGTTTTTTTGTGGTCGGCAACCCGGATTTGATTATTCGGATCCTCATTATTTTGCCAAACTTTTGGCTTTGGCTATTGTGGCCAGCGCCCAAAATTCTATTCTCTTCAGAGAGATTCGCGAAAAACTAGGCCTTGCCTATTATTGCGCCGGGGAGAATGTCATAAGAGCTCATGACTCTTACATAGAAATTTCTGTGGTTACAAAGAATGAAACAGCAAGGCTTGTACGCGATAAAATTAGAGAAATTCTTGAAAAAGTCGTTCAAGAAGGTGTTTCGCAGGAGGATTTTGAGACGGTTAAACAAGAGGTTTTAGGATCTCTTGTGGTGGCGTTGGATTCGAGCGGCGATTTGTTAGGGCTGTGCACGCGTGAACGTGTACGAGGACGAAAGATTCCTGAGATAAAAAATTGGTTGAAAGCGCTGAAAAACGTTACGCGGGACGAAGTGAATAGCGCGTGCAAAGAACTCTTTGCCGCTAAACAATTAAAATTTGTATCCATGGGAGGAAATAAATAACGATGAACCCGTTTAAATTCATACTATCTACCGTTATTGTTTTGTTGGGGTTCTGTTCTTGTGAGAAAGAATCGGGCAAGCAAGAGTCAACCGCTTTAAAATCAGAAATGCCCGAAATAAAGAGATTATTTGGTTCACAAACGAAAACGCTAAGCAATGGGTTGCAAATTGTTGTTGTGGAAGAACACAGCGTACCTCGTGTGAGTATGAGCGTTCTCTACAAGGTAGGGGCGGCGGATGATCCGGCCCATATCATGGGCGTTTCTCATATGTTAGAGCACTTGTTCTTTTATGGTTCTTCAAAATATCCCGATTTTACGAGGGCTGTTGGGAAATTGGGTGGGGTCGCCGAAGCCTATACCGACTACGATTGCACGGTATTTAACATCGATTGTCCCGTTGAAAAGCTCGGCGTTGCTTTCGCTATGGAAGCGGACAGAATGGCCAATTTTTGCCTAAAGGATGATCAAGTTTTTGAAAGGGAAAAGAAAGTGATCCATGAGGAGCGCTTAACAAGGGTTGAAAATTCTATGCACGGCCTTTTGCACGAATTCATTCAGAACGCCATCTCTCCGCAACATCCCTATGGGAAACTTGTTATTGGGCAACCGCACACTCTTTTAGCTATTTCTAAGGACGATGTCATGGCGCATTACAAAAAGTGGTACAAGCCCCATAATGCGGTGCTGATTGTTGTGGGAGATGTGAAAGCTGAGGGCGTTTTTGGAGAGGCCGAACGAGCTTTTGGAGGCATTCCTTCAGAGGACGCTTCTGCTTCAAGCCTAGAGCGCGTTCGCGTTAAAAATTCGATGACGGAAAATGTGCATCAAAAAATTCAGTGTACGTGGGCTAATATCGAAAGCGCTCGGGTCGTCCTTTGCTACAATACCCCCCATTTTAAGAAAGATGGGAAACGAAAATGTTTCGCTCTTTTGCTCGGGCTTAGAGCTTTGTTAGAGCCGTCTTGTGATTTTTATACGTATTTTGAAGATAAAAAATTCATTTCTAATCTGACGTTTTTTTGCGGTTTTGCTGCATTTGATCCAGAACTCCTCCGTATACAAGTCGATTTGCCGAAAACGATTACGCCAAAAGTCTTTTTAAAAGAATTTTTTGCAAAAATAGAACAGATTTTAAAAAACGGAGTGAAGCCTGAGGACTTTGCTCGTGAAAAAAAATTATACCTGATTAATGTAGCGTACAAAGAGACCGATGGCCATCGAAAAATTTGTGATTGTTTTACTTGTTTAGCAAGGGGTGACACCGTTGAAGGTGTGGAGGCGAGTTGCGAAGATCTCTTGTCGGTGACAGAGGAACAAGCGAATGCTGCTTTAAAAGAATTTTTGGGAAAGAAACCACGGGCCCTTGTTAAGATGAGTCCGGAGAGCGAAAGGTAGGGGATATTTCGTATTCGAGAAACACCTCGACTCGCATGATATTTCATACGGAAGTAAAGCTGCCAAAAAGGAAACGCTTCTACAAAAGTTGGGTTACTTTCTCTTTTCACGCCTTTAAAAAAGGGGGGCCCAAACCTTGCTATTTGTCTAGTCCCAAATTTTTGTTGTATAATTCTTGAGCAAGATTATGAAGTGTGGAAGGAGGCTTTAGGAGACAGATTTACCACAGGAACGCCCGAACGACGGAGGCAATTCGTCTCGAAATTCCTCA
>BNTO01000033.1 GCA_025996655.1 Alphaproteobacteria bacterium | reverse complement strand
CAACAAACGGATAATTTGTCGTTCACTAAGCTTAAGCTGCCGCCCAGCCTCAACTTGCGTCAATTTTCTTTCTTTTACTTGGCACAATACATAGAGTCTCTCCATGTCCCTTTCACGAAACACCCATGACATTGTTCCTGCCTCAACAAATCCGTAATTTGACCAAAGTTATAGGATCCTTTTTGGGACCTGAAACATGACATTAGACCTCCTGTAAAAGTAGAAAAAATCATCGGTTTTAATCAGGGGGATCGTTTTCAAGGAGATACCAAAAAGTTTGTGTACGTGCTTTTATGAAGCTCTAATTTTCAAAAAAACAGCCAAAATTATCAAAAACCTGAAAAACTGAGAGAATTGACTTTTACAGGAGGTCTATTCCTAAATTGCACAAACATGACATCCTCAAATTGCGCTGACAAAACGTTTCGTCGAAAAAGATGCGAGGGATCGAATTAAAGCGGAACAAGAGACCTCGGAAAGGCTTGAATTTCTTAACGAAGTTTTTCGAGGGGAAACGTTCTTGTTTTTCTAAGCGTAGGACGACAGAGTGAAGACAGGAAAACTCTGAGGGAAACAGGGGGAAAAAGGAGGACCTTTGGGTTTTCCGCTTACCTCAAAGCCTTTTTTTGCTTTGAAAAGGGCCTCAGCGTTCCCAAAGACGAAAAAATAACGAACGAGCAGAGAAAGCAGAGAAAAAGGATACAAATCGAGCAGGAAATGCCGAGGCCTTTTTTCAAGGATTCTTTTTTAGGGGACGGTGTTGCACTTGGCTGTTGAAGGGGCAATCGAACATTTTTGGGCTAATTTAAAAAGAAGAATTAAAGGGATATCGACAAATTTTAAAACTTTGATGGAAGCGGTGGAATGGTGCTTCAAAAACCCAAGTATTCAGTGATGCGATTTTTAATTATCTTTACTATATTTACTACATAATATGCGGCCGGGATTGCCCTCGCGGTAACTCTAGGGTTCCGTGCGAAAGGGAAATCACTGGTACCATCAACGTCTGGGCAATTCAAGGGAGAATAATAGAAAAATGAAAACTTTTGTGAGAATTGCTAATGAATTTTACGGAGGACACGCTCGGAAAGCCGAGTTATAACGTTTTTAGTCCCTGCTCCCCACAGGAAACAAGGATTTTTTTCTGTCCTTTTTCTTTAAGGATCATTTCGCCTTGATCTCCAAGCCCCACAAAAACACCTTGCTTTCCCGCAATTTCCAAAAGTTGGTTCCTATGCGAGCAAAGGCGCTGCCACTCTTGTTTTAAGGGCGAAAATCCCTTTGTTTTTAAAGTTTCATAAAGAAAAGAAACATGCTGAAGTAAAGAGTTCAATAAAAGGGGATGTGCGGGAACATTTTTGGCGTAAGCGTTCAAACAAGTGGTTTCTGGAATATTTTGGGGAGCGTACAGGATGTTGACGCCAAGGCCAACAACAACATAGGCTCCTTTAACTTCAAGCAAAATGCCCGCCATTTTTTTTCGGTCCAAGAGAATATCGTTGGGCCATTTGAGAGACACAAGCGCATAAGGAACATATTGCTGAGCCCAATGCGCCACGGCGACGCTTGTTGCTAAAGAAAGGGGCCCCGGGACATTTCCTTCGCAAAACGACATGGGCAAAAGGAACGAAAGAAAAAGATTGCCTTTCTCCGAAACCCAGGTTCTCTCCCCCGTCCCGCGGCCCTTTGTTTGTTCGGCACAGACAATCACTCGATAGTCTAATTTTTCACGGGGCAGGTTCCTAGCCTCAATTAAAGACTGCGCCCACGTGTTTGAACTTTCTAAAACGTCATAATGATCACTCCAAAAAGGTAACAAAACAAATCTTCTCCTTTTTTTCTAGTGCGAGCGCTACCCTCAAAAAAGATCACGTTTCTGGGACATTCTCTCCTGCCGCTATATTGAGTGGGAAAGAGACATTTTCCCGAAGCGCGCCACTTTTTAAAACCCCAGAAATAGTGATATTCAGATTTTGCTGCAAAGGATCAAAATTTCGCACAGAAACGCTGGGCTCAGCAAGGCGTGGTTCGTAAAGCCGAATCATCATTTCGCACAAATCTTCAAAGGTGGACCAACGGCTTGAATCCTCAACAAAAACATTTTGCATGGGCGGAAGGCCCATGAAGCCTGGGATCCCAGAAAGGGCGGTTTCGTGGCGGACCTTGTTTAAAAGGTCTTGAATCTGCTCCGACGTAAAGGAGGAACGCGTGTTAAAAATATCCGAAATTTCGCTTTGAACAGACGCCAGAAGTTGCTCTTTGGTGAGCAAAATGGGCGTGTTCTTCTCACGAGGAGCCCAGGCGGATTCGGCGGTTAATTGGTCAAACAAAAGGGCTTTTGCAACAAAATCCTTCATGGTACGCCCCCGATTCCAGCCTCAGCCGTGCCCCGCATCCTTATTTTTCTTTTAGGCCCCTTTTAAGGCGCGCCAAGTTTTCAAGGTTTTTCTCTTCTGAAGCCGGAAACGTTTGCTTGACTATTTCCGTAATGCCCGTCAACGTCCCCGCCAAATTCGCAATATCCAGCGGCATTAACAAAACCTTCTGATTGGGCGATTGTGCCAAAGCCGTAATAGCCTCCACATATTTTTGTGCCACAAAATAATTTAGCGCCTTCGCATCCCCACTGGCCGTTACTTTTGAGAGCATTTCCGTTGCAAGTGCCTCGGCTTTCGCAAGGCGTTCGCGGGCTTCAGCATCCTTGGACGCTGACTCCAAACGCCCTTCTGCTTGCAAAACCATGGAGCGTTTGGCGCCTTCGGAGCGCAAAATTTCCGCTTGCCTTTGCCCTTCGGCCTCCAAAACAGTGGCCCTTTTGTCGCGCTCGGCTTTCATTTGCCGTGCCATAGAATCCACAAGATCGCGCGGCGGCGTGATATCCTTAATCTCAATGCGGGTCACCTGCGTTCCCCAGCAACCCGACGCGCCGTTGACAATCCCCAGCAACCGCGCATTAATAGCTTCGCGATTGGACAGCAATTCGTCCAAATCCATGGAACCCATCACGGTACGAATGTTTGTTGTTGTCAAATTAATCATAGCGCTGCCCAAATTGGAAACTTTGTAGGCAGATTTTGAGGCGTCGACCACTTTAAAGAACACGACCCCGTCCACATTGACGGCCGCATTATCTTTTGTAATGACATCCTGCGGAGGAACATCTAAAACTGTTTCCATCATATTGACTTTCGCCCCAATTTTTTCAACAAAAGGAATGATGAAATGAAGGCCCGGCTGAAGCGTTCGAACATAACGCCCAAACCGCTCAAGCGTGTATTCGTACCCTTGAGAAACAAGGATAACGCACTTAAGAACACAAAGGGCGCCGAAAAGAATTAAAAAAAGACTAACCGGCCCCAACCCTAAAAAAGACTCAACACAAAACATACGACACTCGCGCGCGACAAGACTTTCTTCATTCTATACACAAATTCAAGGAGAATGTGAGTTTTTTGATTTTTCCCAAGAGTGCACGCTTTAAAAAGACCTTTGTGAGGGCATTGTCCTGAAGAATTTTTTGTAAAAGCCTAAAAACTTGAGGAATGCCTCTCTAGCGCTTTAGGCCTCTTCTTGCTACAATTCCCGTTGCAGTGAGTGTAAGATTCGGATCGAAAATGGCCTTAAAAGTTGCAATAAACGGGTTTGGGCGCATTGGGCGCGTGGTTTTGCGAGCGTTTTACGAGCGCAATTTATTTCACTTCGAGGGTCTTCCGGACCTTCAAGGCGCGCTTGAAATTGTTGCCATTAATGACTTAATGCCTCCCGAAACCAACGCTCACCTTTTTAAATATGATTCGGTTCACGGAACTTTTTTTAGCCCTCTCAATTTAAAATTGGAACCTCCAAAAAATCTTCCTCCGCAGTGTAAGGGGACGCTAGATATTGGCCAAAATCCCATCGCTCTTTTTCAAGAAGCCGAGCCCCAGCGCTTACCCTGGAAAGATTTGGATATCGATCTTGTTTTCGAGTGTTCTGGGCGCTTCACAACGCGCGAACAGGCGGCTCTTCACCTTGAAGGCGGGGCGAAAAGGGTCCTTATTTCGGCACCCGGAACCAATGCGGATAGGACCGTTGTTTATGGCGTCAATCACACAGGAATTGAAGAGGAACATGTTGTTTTATCGAACGCCTCGTGCACAACAAACTGTCTGGCTCCGGTTGCGAAAATTCTCAACGACCTTGTAGGCATTGAGTGCGGCCACATGACGACCATTCACGCCTACACAAGCGATCAGCGCCTCGTTGATACAGCCCACAAAGATTTAAGGCGCGCGCGCGCGGCTGCGGTTTCCATCATCCCGACGTCGACGGGCGCAGCCAAGGCCGTAGGCCTCGTTTTGCCCGCCTTGCAGGGGCGGCTGGATGGCGTTGCGCTTCGGGTTCCAACACCCAATGTTGGGGCGGTTGACTTGTCCTTTATTGCAGCAAAGGCAACAAATGTACGAGCCTTAAATGAGGCGCTCGAAGCGGCGTCACATGAGGAGATGCGCGGGGTTCTTGGTTATTGCCGCGAGCCTCTTGTTTCTATTGATTTCAATCATAGCGCCCTCAGCGCAACGGTGGACTCTCTTCAAACGAAGGTAATGGATGAGCGCCTCTGCCGCGTTTTTGCCTGGTATGATAATGAATGGGGATTTTCTAACCGTATGCTGGATATAGCGGTTTACTTGAAAAATCAGAAAAAGAAAGGATTTTTGAAGAGAAAATAGAGCTGTCCTTGTTGGTGCTCCATCCTTAGCGGACAAGGAAGGGCTTCACACCCAACTTTTCCAAAGTTCCAGCAACCGTCCTCCTTCCTTTTCCCGCTACGTGATTTTGAGATCCGAAAGCGTTTTTTACATTTTGCGTTAAAAAAGAACCCAACCCTCTTTCAAGGCTTATCCTTTTGTTTTTTCTAGAGAATTCCCCACGCTTTCCCCCCTTGTCAGGCGGCGGCAGGCTTTTTTTAAAAAACTTGAAAATTGGGAAAAGCTTCGCTAAAATGGAATTATGGAGGAGTTCACTAGCAATTTTCATGAAAATACGTTTCTCTTTTTTCTTCGCTCTTTTCGGCCTTGTTCTTGGGGGCCTGAGTCCTGGAGCAGAGGCAAACATCGCCTTACGTGTCGACCCAAAAGAATATCTTTCGAACCGTAACAGTTTTACTGTGGCCGACGAAACGCTCATTGTGCAGATCCTCAAAGAGGATATTGAACAAACGTTGACAGCTTATTGGGAAGCGGTTAACCAGTTAAGGGAAGCCGCAGCTTTGTCCCCTGTCGCCCCAGAAGACAAACAAAAGATCAGCGTTCTTATCCCGCTGGTTCTTCTCGATACCTTGCTCAAAAAGCTCGAGAAAGGAGAATTTAAAGAAGGAGGATTTAAGGCTAACGCAGAAATAGTCGTCGCTCAGCTCATTTTCCTTATTGAAAACCTTAAACTTGGGGGAGAAGAGGCGGATCTTACTGAGGCACTGGCACGTACGAAAAAAGAGGATAATGAGCACGCGCTGGAGATCGTTGGCAGCATCTTAGGACTGAAGGGAGACACGTCACCCTATCAGCCGGCAAATAACTCTCCACCTCCTTGCTGGAAGACGGTCTTTGAGATAGCTGACAAAGGGCCGGATTCAAAGGCAGGAACCCCTCTTGCGGAGAAAATTTGGAAACCCCATGTGGCAAATCAGAGGGAGATCGTCAAGATCCTAAGCGGCAAGGTGGGGGATGTCGGCGATAGGAACGCTGCGGGAAAACTTCACGGCTTTGGGATACAGAGAACAATAGAGGGCACGTATGTCGGCGACTTTGTTAACGGTGTATGGCATGGGAAGGGTACGCTGACATACGCCAATGGGGACGTGTATGAAGGAAATTGGGTTCATGGAAAGAAGCATGGAAAGGGCGTAAAGACATACGCCAATGGGGACACATATGACGGCGAATGGGTTGAGGATCTGATGGAAGGAAAGGGCGTAGTGACCTTCGCCGATGGGGAGACATATGAGGGTGATTGGGTTCAAGGTGAGAAGCACGGAACGGGAACGCTGACGTACGCTGACGGGTCGACATATATCGGAGACTTTGCCGACGACGAGAGAAAAGGAAAGGGCGTAATGAAATACGCCAATGGGGACACATATGAGGGTGGGTGGGTTGACGGTCGGAAGGACGGAAAGGGCACTTATAGCTGGCCTAGTGGGTCTAAATATACCGGAGACTTTGTCGACGACAAGAGTCAAGGAAAGGGAGTACAGATATACGCCAATGGGATCAGATATGAGGGTGATTGGAAGAATGACACAAGGGAAGGCAAGGGAACGCTGACACATCCCAACGGGAGTAGATATGTCGGCGACTTCGTCGGCGGCGAGAGGCACGGGAAAGGTGAATTTACATGCGCCGATGGGAGCAGATATGAGGGTGAGTGGGTTAATGACAGGTGGGAAGGAGAGGGAACGCTGACATTATCTGACGGGAGAACATATGTCGGAGACTACGTCGGCGGCGAGAAGGATGGAAAGGGCACTTATAGCTGGCCTAATGGGGATAAATATGTCGGAGACTTTGTCGACGGCAATATGGAAGGAATGGGCGTAATGACATACGCCGATGGGTCTAAATATGTCGGAAAGTTTGCCAACAACAATATCCACGGAAAAGGTTTAAGGACGTACGCCAATGGGGCGACATATGAAGGTGATTGGGTTGACGGTCGGATGGAAGGAAAGGGCACTTATAGCTGGCCTAGTGGGTCTAAATATACCGGAGACTTTGTCGACGACAAGAGTCAAGGAAAGGGAGTACAGACATACGCCAATGGGATCAGATATGAGGGTGATTGGAAGAATGACACAAGGGAAGGCAAGGGAACGCTGACACATCCCAACGGGAGTAGATATGTCGGCGACTTCGTCGGCGGCGAGAGGCACGGGAAAGGTGAATTTACATGCGCCGATGGGAGCAGATATGAGGGTGAGTGGGTTAATGACAGGTGGGAAGGAGAGGGAACGCTGACATTATCTGACGGGAGAACATATGTCGGAGACTTCGTCGGCGGCGAGAAGGATGGAAAGGGCACTTATAGCTGGCCTAATGGGGATAAATATGTCGGAGACTTTGTCGACGGCAATATGGAAGGAATGGGCGTAATGACATACGCCGATGGGTCTAAATATGTCGGAAAGTTTGCCAACAACAATATCCACGGAAAAGGTTTAAGGACGTACGCCAATGGGGCGACATATGAAGGTGATTGGGTTGACGGTCGGATGGAAGGAAAGGGCACTTATAGCTGGCCTAGTGGGTCTAAATATACAGGAGACTTTGTCGACGACAAGAGTCAAGGAAAGGGAGTACAGACATACGCCAATGGGATGAAATATGACGGTGATTGGGTGAAGGGCAAATGGGAAGGAACGGGAACGCTGACATACGCTAACGGGAGTAGATATGTCGGCGACTTTGTCGGCGGCAACAAGGAAGGAAAGGGCGTAGAGACAGACGACAATGGGGATAGATATGATGGTGATTGGGTTAATGATAAGCGGGAAGGAAAGGGAACGAAGACATACGCCGGAGGGATGATGAGATATGAGGGTGAATGGGTGAAGAACAAATGGGAAGGCAAGGGAACGCTGACACATCCCAACGGGATTAGATATGTCGGCGACTTTGTCGGCAACGAGAAGAATGGAACAGGTGTTTTAACCGATAAAGAGGAGAACGTTATCAGTCAGGGAACGTGGAAGAACGGGCAATTTGAGAAGGAAGGCTGAGAAAACTCCCTACGCTCTTCCTTCCCTGTTTTCTAAGAACCTGTCTTCACAAGTTCGCAAGCCTTCGTAAAAGGGATACAGATGCAGTCGATTTAGGGCAATTTCTAAAATTTATGCAAGCCGTCTAAAGCCCTTGAGTTATCCAAAAATCATCT
>BNTO01000032.1 GCA_025996655.1 Alphaproteobacteria bacterium | reverse complement strand
CGGGACGGATGAGTTGGTTGATAAACATTTTTTTGATTTTTTTTGCCAAACGAATCTCATTCTACCAAAAGCTTGAAGCCAAAGTTGATCTCTTTCGATGGGGGATGAGAGGTTTCAACAGGGCCATAATACTTGCTTTTTTTACCGGTCATTTTTTGAATAAAAATTTCTTCTGTAATCATTTTTGTAAAACCTTTAAAAAAAACATTCTATCTATTAACAATGGCAAGTATTAGAATCGATGTTTACGTAGTAACATTATTTGCGTCACGTTCAGTCTTTCCTTTCTCGGCTTCTTCGGCGAGACGAACGTATTCCTCGAGTTCTGCTTCAAATTCTGCATCACGTTCGATCTTACGTAATTCTTCTTCTGTCGGCTTCTTTCTTGGGCGTTCCGACTTTTTCAATTTATGAAATTCAAGAACGTTATCAACGCAATCTAGTAATATTTTTTGAGAAACCGTTTCGTATTGTCCATCAGTATTCATTTCTTCTTCTGTATTGTAATTGTATTCAGATATAAATTCATAGTTAAAGAACAAGTTCTGACAAACATAAAAATCTGGATATCCTGTGCTATAGAAGCGAACTTGCCAATGGTCCGGTATTTTGGAATCTACGTATATAACTTCATCAAATTTTACGTATTCAACTACGCCAAAAGAATAATCTTTCTCGTTTACATTCGTGTATATAAAAGAAGATCCATCACTCATAAGGGTTACAACAACGTATCTTTTGCCTTGTTCGAGAATTAATTCCCCTTGATCGTTTTTTCGAGGGGGCCCAACATATTCAACAATCATTGTTATTTTCCTTTTTTATTAAGAAAATCAGAGTGTAGAGCGATATTATCTTTTACTTTAAAGTCCATATCCAAATAAACATCGCCAGTTATTTTGTGTTTATAAAAGTGTATTTCTTTGTCTAAATTCATTGATTCTATATGAATAGTTTGTGTTCTACATTTCTTCCAATTGTCGAGATCCGCGTTTACTTTTTCTAGTGCTGCCCTTAAACGAGGATTTTTAAGCCCCTCTTTTAAGGGAATTTCTTTTGACAATGTGATTGCTCTTTTTGTTAGGATTCCCTCCTGCGTTAAAATGCCGGCCTCTTTAAAAGCGAGCTCCGTCCTTAATTTTAAAGCCGAGTTAACGCTTGTGATGTAAGGAACGGCCGCTCTAACCTCTGCAGGGACTTGAGCCGTGGCAGCTCTGGTGGCAGTTGTTGCAGCTCGTCTCGTAAGAAGCTTTTTGCCACCCCAAAGGGCGCCCACCAAGGCTCCAGCTTCAAAAAGTTTCTCTACCGACTCACAAAATTCCGCACCTTCGGCCTCGCTTGTCGCGACGCTTTGGGCATATTTTTTCGTAGCTTGCAGGCCTTCATCTAAGCCGCTTGCGACGGCTCTACCAACGCCTTGTACGGCATAATAACCGCCTACTCCACCCAAAACAGCCGTAAGGGGGGCCGCAGGTCCACCCATACCCGCTCCTAATTGGGCTCCCATCCATACCGATTGAACCGTCGCATAAGCATTCAGACCGTCCGTTAAACCATGAAGGCCCGTCAAAATAGCTTTTGCCGCATGGGGATTACTGCGGGCAAAGCGTGCAGCGTACTTGCGCGCTGTATTGGCAAACGAAAAACCTTTGTGTGCCAAGCTTTGTAGAGATTGCTTTGTCTCGACTTGTAACTGTTCGTAATCCGTTCTTATTTGATTGATTTCGATTTGTTGCGCGAGAGAAAGGTCCTCGTCCGTATGAAGGTCGGAAAGTCTAACGTTGGGGGCGAGGACGTTCAGAACATCAACATCTGCGGCGACTTCTTTGGCCCTTTTAACAATTTCTGCTTCTTTTTCTATAAAGCGTTCCGAAATTTGTTGGTGTTCCTCTTGAATTTGCTTCTCTAGGGTGGCGGTTTCCTTGAGTTTTTCCTTCACTTCCGGTTTTTCTACGACCGCAACGGCCTCCGGATCGTTCATCCCTTGTGCCTGCAGGGTTTCTAAAACTTGACGCCGCAACAAAATGAATTCGTTTTTAGCGTTATACAAAGTCAGGCCTTCGGCCAAAGGCAGCACGAGGCCATGGCGTGTATGAATGCTGCAGTGGAGATTTTCCGTATCCTGGCTTGTTTCCGCCGTCATACTCGGTACAGGGCAAAGTTGATTTTGGATATGCGCAAAGGAGATCCCCAACGTAAAGTTGTCCGTCACCGCATGGGAGCTGGGCCCCACCGAGGTATCCTCGATATGCGCCGCCTGGACAGCAGAGGGGGCTGGCACATCTTGGGTTGTTAAACGATTTGTTGTTAAGCGGCCGCCTTGAATCCCCCCGCCCGCGTTTTCAGGCCTAGAGGTGCTCGAAGATGAACTTCCCGAAGAAAATTGCACGCTCGGCGCCAGGCCTGTCGGTCCGCGAAGGATTCCGAGAGGCGAAAAACTCACGCCTGTGGAACGCGAGGTCGTCTCAACCGAACGCGTCCTTTGCGGCGCCGTGATGCTGACATGGTCCGAATGCCCTGAAAGATTCCCTAGGATCGTGCCGGTCCCAAGCTGCGTGCGCTGGTTGTTAACCGTCATGTTTTGAATGTGTAAACTTCCTTGCTCAGGCACGCTTTCGGAAACGACCTGACGGGTGGTCGCGGTTCCAAAAGAAATAGAGAAAACTTTGCTCAGTAAGCTTGTCCCGAATTTGGGAAGGTAACTTGCCCCTTGCAACTGAAACTTCATGATATCGTTGAGGCCTTGAACGGCGGCCGTCGCCGTCTGAACTAAGGGTGTGACGAGGCCGCTCGCGCTTCGGGCCTGCGCTAATCCTTGCAAGCCTTGAATGAGGGTCGGGATCGGATTGCTAAACCACGAGCACGTAAAGCCACTTCTTTTGGTGTCGACCGTGTCACGATGCTGGAGACGGGTTGTTTCCTCGATGTAATCCGAGGTCAACTGCACGTTGAGAATTTTCCCCGTGGCATTACGAATGACGGTCGGGCCGCCGTGGGCTTCCATATCTTTCAGAACGTTGGCGTTGATCACAGAGGGTGCGGATGCTTGGTGCAAAGAGCTTGTATGGACGCGGGTCGTGCTAAAAAATCCTTTTTTAACCGCGGTTCCCTCCGCGGTGTTATTGAGAACGTGGTCTTGAATACGTAATCCCCTGTGTTTAAGGATTTGCCCAAATTGCCCGTGAACGGTTGTAAGCACGGCATCTTGGTGGAACTCTACAACGTCGGCCGAAAGCGTGCTTGGGACGGCGGTTTCCGTGTGGATTGTCATCGTTTGGCGGGTTTTACCTTTCCTTTCTACGGTATGAGAATCCTGGGTTTCAAGAGCGGGGCCTAAGCCAACGGGGCCTTGGAAATCCAGCGTTCGTGCGGCCATATCGGCGGTGCCCGCAACGGCTCCTGTAAACGTGACGGTTCCTCGGCTTCGAACTTGCGGTTTTTCTTTGACAACGGTTCGTGTCGTTTGGGTTGTTGCGGTCCCCTCATAGTGCGTTTCGCGCGTAACATACAGGGTGGTTCGAGGCGCCTTGTAAACAAGGTTTTCGTTGGCGGATGTTTCCCCTGCGATTTGCCGGATTTCCGGCGCTTCCAACGTAAGCGTTCTCTCACCATGTAAGCGCGCTCCCACCAGCGTCATCGGAGCCCGCGCTCGAACCACCATATCCCCCATCGTGTCAAGATCACCGGTAACGCGAGGAAGGGAAGGCGGGATCACTAAAAGAGGATGCAGCTCTTGTGTGTCTTCGTTTTCCTTGACGACCCCTAAAAGGAGCGGGACCTGACTCGCCAGGGCGCCTTGTAACGTCAGGACGTTATTTTGGCTTTGGTTTTGTGCAGCGGTATAAGCACTGAGCAGAAACTCTTCGGGATTTCGCACCCAAAGGCGCGCCGATTGCAAAGGAAGTAACGTAAGGGTCCGAAGGACAGCGTCCAGACTCATCATAGGAACAACAGACCTTCTGGGATCGAGAGGACGATTTGTTACGGGAACAACATTCCAATGGCGCGTTTCTGTTTCAGGCATGCGCAGTCTTGTTCTACCAATAGGATCGCGTTCAAAATAGAAGGGATACTGCTGGGCAAACGTACGGAGATCCGTTAACGTCGGCATCTGTGGAGCTCCAGGGCCCCCGTAAAACCGCGCAATGCCTTGACTTTCAAAGTACCCTCCTCCAGGGCCTATGATAAAAGAGGCACCCCTCGAAACAAAGTTATTAAAACTCATCCTTGCCGTGTGTGCCGTGAAAGTTCCAACATAGGATCCAAGCTGCGTTGGGGTATAGTTGGTCAGAGGCTGATGGCTTGCGTTATAGATAACGCCGCAGACGGTGACGTTGCCGCAGCTGGATTCGAGCCCCCCTATAATATGACAATCTCCCGCTATGTAAATTTTTCCAGGTTCTGATGTCGGAGAAGTTGTCGTGTCAGGCCATAGGAACCCATGTTCTTCTGGTACAACCCTACGGTCTATTTCCTTATACCCCATAGAGACCGTATAGGTGTGATATACCGTCCATCCCACCCTAACCCAGCGTGTTTCCGTCCTATCAAAACAGGAATTCTTCAACGTGGGAGCTTGAAAGCGAGATTCTCTTCTAAAATCCAAAGCCTGCAAATGGCCCGCGGTGTTATCAAGTGCAACCGCTGCTTCAAAATCAAGAATGCCTCCGGCGTGCATGGCCGCATAGGTATTGGTGATAGAACCTCCCACGCGAAGGACGAGGTCGCCGTCTTGAGAAAAGATCCTCGCCCTGCGCGATCCCGTATTCATAAGGTTGCCTGTTAATGTGATTCTTACGTCTCCTTTCGCGGAGATCTGCCCATTCCCAGAATTACTTAAAGAGGCGCCGTTCAGCGTGAGCGTCGTTTCAGCTTGGATTTGCCCCGTATTGACAACATGCTGAGATGTCGCAAGTGCGAGGCTGTAAGCCGAAAGCGCCCCTGTGTTGGTAACGGTGAGGGACGCGGTCTGAAAACGAAGGTTCCCACCAAAATCCAGGTTGGAATCAACATGAAAGTGGGTTTGCGGAGCGTTGATGGTAAACGTCTTGGTTTGAGGCGTCTGGTCCCGTTTAAACTGAATCGTTTTAAAATTTTCCGAAGCAACGTTGGCGGGAATGTTTTGCGGAACCTCGAACTCTATATTCCCATTGGCTTCGACGGTGCCCCAATGCGAAACAGTCCCTCCGCAAATCATGCGCAGGCCCCCATCGGTTACAATCGTTTCTCCGTATTCATCAAATTTTTGCCCTTGAAGTTTAAAGTCCCCAGAATAACGTGTTTTGGAACGCGCACTAGCCGTGTAGGTTCCACTCCCCACCGCCTTGCTATTGAGAAGTTCTAAGGTCCCGTCATTATGCATGGAGGACCACTTGAAATTGTAATTTTCCAAAACGAGAGAAGCGTTGCGTTGAACGTCAAAGCGGTGCTCATTCATCGGCACTGATACGTATTGACGTGCATGGTACCGATTCCAACTTTTGGGAGACCGGAGATGAACTTTTCCTTGTACCGTCAGTGCTTCACTTGGCGTGGTGAGATGCGCTTTTTCAAGGAAAAAGGAACTTCCTTGGGAATCGACAAACGCGTCTCGAACGGTAACCGAGCTGTTTTCCCAACCTTGCAAGGTCCCGCTATGCGTGAGCGTGCCGGTTGATAGTGTGAGCTTGGGCGTCGAAAGGGAACTGCCGGCTCCCGTTGTTACGGTTGACGTTTCTAAAGAAGCCGAATGTGCCGAAGCTATAGTTTTCAGATTATGGAGAGTAAGGGCTTGAATGCGTAAAAGTCCTTGTCGGGTTTCGATGGTTCCTCGGTTCGTGACGGTCCATGCGTAGGTTGGACGGGGATCTGTTGCTGCAGTGAGTCCTGTTAGGGTAACGCTTCCGTCCGTTGAGAGGACCGTTCCCTGAACCGAGATCGTTTCGGCTGCTACGGTTAAGTCCCTTTCTGTCGTAAGAAGATTGTGGACATGCACGGTTTTCGCTTTAAGAACAGCGCTTTTTGTCGTGAGATCGGCATGTTGGGTCCAGGACTTGACATTTACGTGCAACACACGGGCCCCTAAGGGAACATTTTTCGTAAGGACAAAATTGTGTTCTGGTGCATCGATTCTAATGTTGCCGGACGTTTGGGCTTTGTCCCAAACCGTATTTTCGAACGTGGAAGCACTGCCCGCCCCTTCATAAATCGTATCTCCTCCCGTTACATCGAGAACGCCCATTTCGTTGCCCGCTGCGTGCGTGATCATTTTCAGACCCACCGCTGACGAAATTTTTCCTTTGTTTTGAAATTTTTGAGCTCTTATGTTGAAATTTCCTGAGGCCGTCACGTGAGACGTCGCATCCCCTACCAAGGCACTTCTGACCTCAAAAGTCCCATCCTCCCATTTGAAATGTCCGCTGCTTGTAAACGTGTCGCATGTTGTGTTCCCTTGCGATGTATAAACAGAATTCTTTTTAAGAAGTAGCGCTTGAATGGTGAGCCCTTCAGAGCGCGTCGCCTTAAAATCGGCGCCATTTTCGAAAGTTCCTACGCGCCCTTTTAAGAGTGCTGTTCGAAACGCCCCATTTCCTTCTTGTTTAAAATTCCAAAGTTTCGCGGTGGTTGTTCCGGTCATCACCACTTCATTGTCATTGGTCCAGGTTTCTGAAACCGTGAGATCTTTTCCTGTGATATGCCCGTCATTTTGAACGGTACGGGCTGTGTCCAAAAGCACGGTCGCATGGACAAGTCCGTGGTTTGTAAAGAACGCCCCCTGTTTTTTCGTTAAAACAAGCGTGTTTGTTTTGAGATGACTGTTTTCACCAAGGGTTACCGTGTCTCCTGAGAACGTCACCGTCCCTGCGTCCATACGAGGTTCTTGAAGGGTTTTCTTTTGCTCAAAAGTCTTAACCGAAATCTCTAACGGCAAAAACGATTGATTGTCCCCTTTTGTAGCTTCAAGGGTTCCTGATTGAAAAAATCTCCCTTGTCCTTCAAGGGTTTGAACCACAAGCTTGTTCTCATTGGTTCCGTTTTGCTTGACGTGAAGCGTTTTTGCGGACAAAATTCCCCTTTGTTTAAGGTCTTCCGTAACGGTCAACGTCCCTTCTACTTTCGCCTTCCCTCCTTGCAAAAAAGTTTGAACCGAGAGATTTTTAGAAACGAGGATGCCATCGTTTCGTAACGTTGCAAGGGTGCCTTGCGTCGACTGAAGGCTTAAAAAGCCTCTGTTTGTCCATGTTCCTTTATAATTTTCGCCAACAACAACATTTTGAAAAACGGCTTGATTGTTGTCTTTAACCCCCGTTCTCAGTTCGGCTTCCGTGAGCGTATCTAAATGCGAAAACGAAATCTCATCTTCTAAACGGAATTCTCCAACGCCCATATCCGTTGTATTTTGGAATTCCCACTTTTTCCCTTTTAAAGAAAGGACATCCGCACGAAAAAGGGAGCCTTTTTGTTCGAAAACTTTGCCCGAATCCATCGTAAGGACCACGGAGGCTTTTCGCAAATCGCGGGCCTCTCTCTTTTCAACTTTCGCATCGAGAACTCCCGTATTAACAAAGGAATCATGAAGAGTGAAAGCCATGCTGGCGTTGCCGTCCTCTTCTCTTGTTAAGGAGCTTTCTAAAATTCCAGAATTTTGAACCGCCCCCACGGAGGTCACCGTTAAATGTCGAGCCTTAACTTTCCCAGCATTATCAAATGTTCCTAAGCTGGTCAATTGAGCCTCTTGAGATAAAAGGGCCCCTTGTTTCATGTCCAAGTTTTCGGCTGTTGTGATGTGAAGGGAACGCGTTGCGTTGATTTCGGTAGGTGTCGCCGCTTTATTTTCTTGAGAAAAGACATTTGTCGGCCCTGTTGAAACCTCTCATCCCCCATCGAAAGAGATCAACTTTGGCTTCAAGCTTTTGGTAGAATGAGATTCGTTTGGCAAAAAAAATCAAAAAAATGTTTATCAACCAACTTATCCGTCCCGAC
>BNTO01000031.1 GCA_025996655.1 Alphaproteobacteria bacterium | reverse complement strand
TCTTGCTTAAGAATTATACAACAAGAATTTGGGACTAGACAGGTACACAGATCTTCGTTAGAAGTTTTAGGACGGATTGATCCATGCCCAGCAACACAAAGAAAAACGACAAACAAGTGAAAAAAGCGAAAGATCATAAAAAACCTGAAAAAATTCAGAACAGTTTGATGTTGGGATATAATCTCTCTCTCTTTTCAATCCACCCCCTCCAAAGCATTCTCCAAGAGCCGCCGCTTGCCCGCTCCCTTTTTGTGCTACACTGGGGCTCCCAATTTTTCGTTTGCCACGCGCGCTCATGAATCCGCCCCAGTTCATCCATCTCCGCGTTCACAGCGCTTATTCCTTGGCGAAAAGCGTGATAAAAGTTTCGGACATTGTGCCTTTGTGCCTCCAACATGAGATGCCGGCGGTTGGAATTACGGATTTGAATAATCTTTTTGGCGTGATGGATATGGCCAAGAATTTTGCGGCAGGAGGCGTACACTATATTCTGGGGAATCAAATCACGGTGCGCCTCAAAATGCCGTGGGGAAAGGATATTTTGGCGCCCCTTCTTTTGTTCGCTCAAAATGAGCAGGGTTATAAAAATCTTATGCGTTTGTCGACGCTGTCCTATCAGAATCCTACCCTGGCAGTGGACGGGCCTTTTGTGACGTTGTCTCAAATTCAAGAAAAGTCGGAAGGGCTCCTTTGTTTAACCGGCGGCGAACAAGGCCCCTTGGGCGCTCTCTGCCTTCAAAAAGAAACAGAACGTGCTGAAAAGGAATTGAATCTTTTAAGAGAAGCGTTTGATCAGCGCCTTTATATAGAAATTATGCGCCACAATCTTCCTGAACAAAAGGAAGTCGAGCCCCAATTTCTCCGCTGGGCGTTTCATTATAACATACCTATTGTGGCGACGAATGATGTTTTTTATCCCACAAAGGATCAATGTGAGGCCCACGACGCCTTGCTGTGCATTTCTAACGCGCGTTATTTGGTGGAAGAGGACCGCGAAAAAGCGTCGCCGCACAAATATTTTAAATCTCAGGCGGAAATGAACGCCCTTTTCGCGAACTTGCCCGAAGCTTTGGAAAACACCGTTTTTATAGCGCAAAGATGCACGTTTCAGCTGAAGGAACGCGCTCCCCTTTTGCCGCCTTTTCAAGCGTTCTCGGGGTTGTCGGAAGAGGAAGAGCTTGAAAAACAGGCCATCTCTGGCTTAGAAAAGCGCCTTACCGACCATGTCCTTCCGCGCACCGCGCCTGAGAACCACGCGGCGCAGCGCGAACATTATTTTGCACGGCTTCACAAAGAACTTGCCGTCATCAAAAGTATGGGTTTCCCAGGCTATTTCTTGATCGTGGCGGATTTTATCAAGTTTGCCAAAAACCAAAATATTCCCGTCGGCCCAGGGCGCGGCTCAGGCGCGGGATCTTTAGTGGCGTGGTCCCTCACCATTACGGATATTGATCCCATTCAATTTGATCTTATTTTTGAGCGCTTTTTAAATCCTGAGCGTGTGTCTATGCCGGATTTTGATGTTGACTTTTGCCAAGATCGCCGCGAAGAGGTTATTGCCTACGTTTTGCAAAAATATGGCGCAGACAAAGTGGCTCAGATTATTACGTTTGGGAAACTTCAAGCGCGAGGCGTTCTGCGCGATGTGGGGCGCGTTTTGTCGCTTCCTTACCCTGTCGTCGACAAAGTTTGCCATCTTGTGCCGCTGAATCCTGCCAATCCCGTAACGCTCGAGCAAGCCGTCCGCGAAGAGCCAGCGTTTCAAGAATTTATGGAGTCGGAAATCCAAGGGGAGCGCCTTTTGGATATCAGCCTAAAGTTAGAGGGCCTGTATCGCCACACGTCGATTCACGCGGCGGGCGTTGTGATTGGAGGGCAAACGCTGGCGGAGTTGGTGCCTCTGTATTATGACGGGAAATCGCCTTTGGCCATTACGCAAATCGATATGAAATATATTGAAAAGGCGGGGTTGCTCAAGTTTGATTTTCTGGGACTTAGAACCTTGACCGTCATCCAAAACTGTTGCGATTTGGTGAAAAAATCGGGACAAGACATTGACATCAGCACCCTTTCTTTAGAAGACCCCGCAACTTTTGATTTGTTGAGGCATACCAACGCTATGGGCGTGTTCCAAGTCGAAAGTGGCGGGATGAGGGACGTTTTGAAAAAAATGCAACCCGACAGGTTTGATGACCTTATCGCGCTGGTGGCGCTTTACCGCCCGGGCCCCATGGACGATATTCCCAAATATCTTGCACGCAAAAACAAAACCGAAGACGTTACGTATTTGCATCCGAAACTCGAGCCCATTCTTCAAAAAACGTATGGCGTGATGGTTTACCAAGAGCAAGTCATGCAAATTGCCCAGGAACTTGGCGGCTACACGCTTGGAGGTGCGGACATTTTGCGCCGCGCGATGGGAAAGAAAAACAAGAAAGAAATGGACAAACAAAGCAAAGTTTTCATTGAGGGCGCAGAGAAAAAGGGCATCGCGACAGAAACGGCTAAGGAAATTTTTGATTTAATGGCGAAGTTTGCTTCGTACGGCTTTAATAAATCGCATTCGGCGCCTTACGCGCTTATTTCTTATCGAACGGCGTACTTAAAGGCGCATTATCCGCTTGAGTTTTACGCTGCCGCCGCCGCATCCGAAAAAGGGAATATTGATAAATTGACAGCCTTTTTTCAAGACATGAAAGAAAATAAGTTTGAATTGCTCCCGCCTGATGTCAACTTTTCTTTTGCGGATTTTATGCCCGAAAAGGGAGCGCTACGTTACGCGCTTTCGGCGATTAAAAACGTTGGAGAACAATCCATGCAAAAATTAGTGGCGGAACGCGAAGAAAACGGCCCGTTTTTGTCTTTAGAAAATTTTGTTTCCCGCATGGATCCAGGGGTCATTAATAAGCGACAGTTAGAAAATTTGATTATGGCCGGGGCTTTGGATGGGTTGCATGCCAATCGCAAACAATTGTTTTATTCGACGGACGCTCTTCTAGCCTACGCCAACAGCTATAAGCAGGAACGTGGCAACACGATGCGTTCTTTGTTTGGGGAGGCGGAAGCGAAAGCCCCGCAACAGCTGCGTTTGGCGCAAGAGACGGGCGACAAAAATAAGGAATACAGGGACTGGAATCTTTTGGAGCGTGCGCAAAAAGAATTTGAAGCGTTTGGATTTTTTCTGAGCGAGCATCCTCTTCATGTTTATGGCGACACTCTTGAGGCGCTTCAATTGCAAAACAGTACAGTGTTTGAAACCCTTGAAACGGGAGCGTTGGTGCGTTTCGCGGCCGTTTTGCTTTCAAAAGAAGAAAGAATCTCGAAGTCGGGAAATAAATTTGCGTTTCTTACGATGTCGGATCCCTATGGCGTTTTTGAGGTGCCTTTTTTTTCAGAGAATTATGCCGCGATTCGTAACATTTTGGAGCCGGGGCTCATCGCCTATGTAGAAGCTACGGTTCGTCGAAATAATGATGGATCTTTGCGTCTTGTGGGACAAACCTTGGAAAAACTCGATACGCAAAAAGTACAAACGGGAATGATTGTTCCCATTAATGAAAAAGTCAATCTATTTCTTTTAAAAGATATTTTGGCCGAAGCCAAAAAAAGTACAACTTCCCACGGGAATGTTGCCCCCGAAAACGAAACAGATACGGTGCGCTCCATCACTTTATCTCTTGACATTTTGGGTGAAAAAGTCTGGATCCTTTTGCCCCAAAAAGTTCCTGTGACGTCCCTTTTGAAAGCTCAGTTGTGGGAATTGGGGAAAAGTGCACGGTAGCTTCAGGCCAAGACAGCGCTACAAAATCTAAAAACGAAAACTTTGGGACAAGAGGGCATTCCCTCTTCGGATTTTGAAAGAAAGAGTTCTCGACTTCTCATTAATACTTTGAGCCGCTTTTTGAAAATCGCTTAGCGAATTGATTCCTTGTCCATTAATTTCAAGAATAATGTCTTTTTTCTGGAAGAGATCTGTATTGGCGGAGGACTCTAAAACCACAACCCCCGTTGCTTCATTTTTTAATTCTGTTCTATCTTTGATGCCCAAATACGCTGCGAGTTCAGGCGTCAGCTCGGCAACAACCATTCCCGAAAGAAGTGTTTTGCCTTCAATTTTGAGAGTGTTTTTCGTTATATCTTGTAACGTTTTTTCGGGGGTTGCCTTGATATAAACAGAATGAATCTTGGGATGTTCGGCGGACCAATCCTTAGAGTGGATGATCGTCACCGCGTATCTTTGGCCAACGTCGACGAGGCGGCAAAAGAAATCAAACATTTCCTTGCTCCAAACAGGTTTCCCTGCCACAGAAAGAAGAATATCTCCCGAGCTTAAAGGAAGAGAATCATCAAGAACGGCCTCAACAATGCAGCCTCCCCGAGTCGAAATCCCTTTGGTGGCCAAGGTCTCCAGAACAGACGAATCAAGAGTTTGTACTTTTAAGGGAATTTGAATAGCGGGTTTTGCATCCGTAGCCCGCCCCAAAACGTGGCGAATCGCTATGGAAGGAATGAAAAAACCAACGCCGTGCGAGGCGCCTGAGCGTGATGCGATAGCATTCGCGACGCCAATAACTTCGCCACGGTCATTTAAAATGGGACCGCCCGAATTCCCCGGGTTGATAGGGGCGTCCGTTTGGAATAACACGCGCGCGTCGAAAACGCGGTAGATGGCCGACACAATGCCGTGTGTGACGGTCTGGCCTAAGCTAAAGGCGTTTCCAATCGCAACAACAGAGTCGCCAACAAGAGGGTCCACATTGGCTAAGGGAAGATAAGGCAAGTTGACGTTTTTAGGTGTTTCCAATTTTAAAACGGCCAAATCTAAAGAAGGATCGACTAAAACGGGCACCGCCTTAAAAGACACTTCGTTATCCAAAGTGACTCGAATGGTTTGTGCGCCTTCAACAACATGAGCGCACGTTACAACGTAGCCACGTGGGTCGACAATAAAGCCCGAGCCGCTCGACCTTCGAACCGAAGGGTGCATTCTTGTTGGCCCGAAAAAGAAGTCAAAAAGAGGATCGCCATAGGGATTGAGCACCTCTTTTGGGCTACTAGCTTGAATCGTTACAACCGCTGGAACGGAATTTTTAACAATTTGAGGAACGGAATAGGTTTTGCCCGAGCAACCCTCTGTGTCTGCAGGAGCTTCCTTGGGGGCGGGTTTCGGCGCATTTTCCTCCGTTTCGTTTCGTGGCGCCCTTGCTTGGTTGTCAAGAGGCAAAAGAGACAAAAACAGAAAGACAACGCCTATTTTTTTTAAAATTTGTAAAAGGTTCATACCTTCCCCCCTTCTTGATGTCACTGGTTGATGTCTTGTTGCAAAACCAACATCCTTAGTTTACGATACCGACCCACGGAACTCTTTTCAATCCCTTCATAAAGAGGATCGATCTCGGAACGTTCCATAAGGAGTGCCATGAGCTGAATACCCGAATAAGTCAACATAAGTTCATGGCGCTCATTGCCTGGCAATTTCTTGTTGAGCGATAACAAAAAGAGAGGATCGCAGAAACTGTCGAGGAAAAGCCCGAAGGCATTACGAAACGTTGAAGGTCCGAATCCTGGAACAACAATGTACGGTCCGGGTCGGATCCCCCATTTTTTGAGCGTTTCGGAAAATCCCGTCTTTTTTTCGGTACACTTCATTTTTCCGGCGACGTCAAAAATGCCTCCACAGCCCAGAAGCGTATTTGTTGCAAAGCGTCCCACTGTTTTTCCCGCCTCTTCCCAATTGCCCTGCAAAATACGGCAGAAAAATCGCAAAGGGGCCGTCGCATTGGAGACAAAATTATAAAGGCCTTTTCGTAAGGGTTTGGGCATTGCTCGGCCATACGTTAAGGCAAGCGGCCGCACAAAAAGGAGGTCAAGCCCTCGATGCAAGCCATACAAAACGCGATTCATTTTTTCGAGAGGATCTTTTTCCTCATAATTAATCGGAGGCGGGGACAGCGCGGCTAATTCCTTTTCCAATTCCGCGTCGAGGTCTGCGTTGTTTTCGTTTTTTTCTTGGGCCGAAGTGTTAGGGGATTCCTTGGAGGAGGAGGCTTTTTCTTCAATTTTTTCGGTTAAAGAGGGCGCCGAAGATGCTGAGGGCACCAAAGGCGATGTTTCTTTTTGCAAAGAGATTTTTTCTTCAGGCAGAACTTTGTGCGAAACAGAGACGCACCCGGAAAGGCCAAGAAGAAAAGAAGGGAGGACCAGAATTTGTCTCAAAATCAAAAAAAGCCCTCCTCCCTTTTTCTTTGATCCTAGCAAAAGAAAAAACAAACACAAAGGCAGCAACAAGAGCTAAAAAGTGGAACCGCGGGTGGATGGGCCTAAAAATTTTCTCGCTTTTTTAATTTTTTAAACTCTATAATGAACATAGTAAGTGTTAGAAGGGTTTGCGCCGTGCTATCCATCAGCAGAACATTGCTTGGGCATAAGTCTTGTCGCAAATCGAGCAACACTTTTTCCTTGTCTTACCGTTATCGATACTGATTCTCTTTAAATTTTAGCAATTTTTTGGGTTAGTGTTGTTTTTTTAGGAGGTCAGGACTGTGGAAAGAAATCAAGCAAAGAGCGTGTTTTTGTGGGGCTTGTCCGAAAGAGAGGCCTTTGTTTCTTTGTTTTATCGATACCGATACTGATCTTGTAAACTCAGGGCATTAAAAAAGTTCTCAAAAATTAAAAAGAGAGAGCTTTGTTAGAAAGCCCCAAGTCCCCTTCCATTCTTAAAATTTAGGACCGTTCCTTGCGGCTTTTCGTAAGGAACCATCTCAAAACTTTAGGTTCGCATTTTTTTCTTTTTTAGGAGTTTATATGAAAAACAAGCAGTTAGGCGCCATAGCATTACTGGCAGGCATCGCCATCGGGTCAGGCATGATCTCTTTGCCCATCGTACTCGCAAACTTTGGAATTCTCGGAAGCTTAGCGCTGATGACCTTTTTTTGTTGGGTTTCCTACGTTTCCGGCATGATGCGTTGCGAACTCAACCTCCATTCTCAAGCGGATTTTAGCCTGAAAGACGTTGGCCTGCGCTACGGTGGGCGTTTTGCTGCCATCGTTGGGGACATCTCTTTGAAAACATTATCCTTTGCGTTGCTCTCGGCTTACATTTTTGGCGGCGCCTCTCTTCTTCATTCGTTCTTATCCACCTCTCTTTCCTTCACGGTCCTCGCTCTTATCTTTACGGCGACCCTCGCCCTAATGTTTTTGTTGATTCCCGCCTTCCTCATTAAAATCAACCAACATCTGTTTATCACTATGTTTTTACTTATCGTGGTTGGGATTGCCGGGTTGACTTTGTGTTGCGACACGCACGCTCTTCCTCTTTGGGCCAAAGGCGTCGGCCATTGGAGACCTTGGAGTACCGTCATCCCCATACTTTTCACGTCTTTTGGCTTTCAAGGTTCGCTGCACTCGCTGACCACTTTTGTCGACAACGATCGAACCCTCATCAACCGTGCATGCTTGTGGGGCGGCATTATTCCCGTTGTCGTTTACAGCTTGTGGGTTGTTTGCGTGCTGACCATTATATTCAATTCGGACCCCGAAAGCTTTCAGAAAATGCTGATCCGCCCCATCGAAGTGAGCGAACTTATTCGCATTCTCAGCGCCATCACAAAGATTTCGTTTCTTCAGCAAGCTGTTTGGATTGTTTCCTTTTTGGCCATTTTGACGTCCATTATGGGCGTTGGCTTATCCCTGAAGGAAGTTTTGACGAAGGACTTGGAACGCCTGCAAGAACGCGCGAAATCTTCAAAATTAAATTTAAAAGCGTTCTGTTCCCTGTCGAAAAGGCAAACATCCATCATATCCATCCTGATCATGATTCTTCCTTCGGCTCTCGTTGCGCTTCTTGTTCCCAACGCTTTCATACGCATTTTGAATTTTGCTGGAATTATTTTGGCTCTTCTGGCGATTATTCTTCCCGTTTTTCTGTTTAAGCGCATGAAAAAATCGCAGCCACTAAGAGAATCTTTCGGGCAATCTTTGGCAAGAAACGTTGTTTTTGTGACCGGAGTGTTGATTATTATGCTAGGTATTTTTGAAAT
>BNTO01000030.1 GCA_025996655.1 Alphaproteobacteria bacterium | reverse complement strand
GAATTTCGAGACGAATTGCCTCCGTCGTTCGGGCGTTCCTGTGGTAAATCTGTCTCCTAAAGCCTCCTTCCACACTTCATAATCTTGCTCAAGAATTATACAACAAGAATTTGGGACTAGACAGCTAGGCGTATCCGTTTCGGGCTCATCGGGAAGGCTCAAGGGTGACATTCCTAAATTGCACAAACATGACATTCCTAAATTGCGTTGACATAGCCCTATGCAATGCTAGATATGCCTTTAAAAACTTGCTATCCTTGTTCCTAGGTGGCGGTTAGAAATGTTCAAGTATGGCCTTAAAAATAAGAATGGCTCGTGGAGGCGCGAAAAAGCGCCCTTTTTATAGGATTGTTGTTGCGGAAGGGACGTCCCCTCGAGACGGCCGTTTTGTCGAGCGTTTAGGCCATTACAATCCCCTTTTGGCATCAGATCATCCTGAGCGCGTCGTTTTAAAAACAGAGCGTGCGCAATATTGGCTGAGCCAAGGCGCAAAACCTAGTGAGCGCGTAGAATCCTTTTTAGCGAAGGCGGGGCTTGTTCCTGCCGCACAAAAGACGACGCGTCCTCAAAAATCCGCGCCGAAAAAGAAAGCTCAAGAACGCCTTAAAGTGGAAGCCGAAAAGGCTGCGTCTCTGAAGGCCGAGGCCGAAAAAGCGGCGCCTTCAAAGGTTGAAACGCCGCAGTCCGAAGCCGAAGCTCCCGCACCTTTAAAGGAGGAAGCAGCGACTGAAGTTCCCGAACCTTTGGACGCCGAGACTGCGACTGAAGCGCCTGCTGACGCCGCCCAAGTTTAAAATGATGCCTGTTGTTGTTCGATTTGCGCCCAGTCCTACAGGCTATCTGCATATAGGGGGCGCGCGAACGGCCCTTTTTAATTGGCTTTATGCGCGTCATTGCGGCGGAAAATTTTTGCTGCGCATTGAAGATACTGACCGCGAACGTTCCACGCAACAGGCGATAGATACAATTTTTCAAACCTTAGAATGGCTGGGGCTTCCATGGGATGAGCCGCCCGTTTTTCAGTTTGCGCGCGCCCCGCGTCACGCAGAAGTTGCGCATCAACTTGTAGCAGATGGGACGGCGTATTATTGTTATTGTTCTAAAGAAGAATTGGAAACCATGCGGAAAGAGGCCCTTGCGCACGGGCTTTCGCCGCGCTACAATGGACTATGGCGTTATCGTAGCTCCACTGACGCCCTCGTCGGCATTCCTCCCGTCATTCGTTTTAAGGCGCCCCAAGAGGGCATCACGCGCATAAAAGATTGGGTGCAGGGCGATGTTGAGATAGAAAATGCGCAGCTGGATGATATGGTTCTCTTGCGCGCGGACGGAACGCCTACCTATATGTTGTCTGTTGTTGTGGATGATCATGACATGGGAATAACGCATATTATTCGCGGCGATGACCATCTTACAAACACGTTTCGCCAGTATCATCTTTACAAAGCCTGCGGCTGGGACGTGCCCCAATTTGCGCATATTCCGCTCATTCATGGGCCTGATGGCGCGAAATTGTCGAAGCGCCACGGGGCCCTTGGCGCGGAGCAATACAAAGACATGGGTTTTTTGCCCGAAGCCATGTGCAATTATTTATTACGCCTGGGGTGGGCGCATGGGGACGATGAAGTTATCCCTCGCGAGCAGGCCATCGCGTGGTTTGATATAGGCGCGGTAGGGCGTTCTCCAGCGCGTTTTGACAGGGTGAAATTAACGTCTTTAAACAGCTACTACATCCGCACAAAAAATAATGCCGATTTGTTGCAAGAAATGCTTCCTTTTTTGAAAAAAATTTGCGGAGATTGTGCGCCGAGCGACTTGGAAAAGGGGCTGGAGCGAATCAACCAAGGCTTTAATGGTCTGAAAGAACGGGCGAAAACACTGGAAGAATTGGCTCAGAACGCCTTGTTTTTTGTACAACGCCCTATTTTTCAGACGGATCATCCTCAACACGCTTTTCTTGAAAAGGGGAAAGAGGCGCGAATTCATGCGCAAGAATATTTGCAAAAGCAAACGGATTTGATCGCGGCTTGGACAGTCTTCGAACACGAGCCCATCGAAACGGCGCTAAGGGATTTTTGCCAACAAAACGCCATCAAAATTGGCGAGTTTTTGGCCCCCTTGCGCCTCGCCCTGACCGGTTCTACCGTTTCACAAAGTCTTTTTGAGATCCTTTCTGTTTTAGGAAAAGAGGAATCCCTTTTGCGCCTAAAATTGTACCAGGATTTTTTTGCTCAGCTTTAAAAAGCGTGGCCCAAGCGTCCGAAAAATGCAGTTTTCTTAAAGATTCCCTCATTTCCCAAACAAAAACATTGACCTTCGCTTTAGCCTTTGTCTAGTATTTGCTGAGGGTCTGTTTTTTTAATGACAAGGAGTTTATGAACAAAGGAGAATTAATTACGAGCGTAAGCACGAAGAGTGGTTTGTCGAAGGTCGACTCAGAAAAGGCGATTGATGCCGTTTTTGATTCCATTACGGATGCTTTAAAAGACGGGGACGAAGTTCGGATGGTCGGGTTTGGAACTTTTGTTTGTGTGGATAAACCCGCCTCTGAGGGGCGCAATCCGCGTACTGGCGAAAAAATAAAAATCAAAGCCCGCCGCGTGCCGAAATTCAAACCTGGGAAACAACTGAAAGAATCCGTTTAATTTAGAAAACTCTTGAGATACCACACGGTGTTGGGGCTTCAGCGAAGCCTCAACGCCCGGTGGTTGCGTTTCGTTTGGGGCGATTAGCTCAGTGGGAGAGCATCTCGTTTACACCGAGGGGGTCGGCGGTTCAATCCCGTCATCGCCCACCATAAAAGTGCCTCTTTGAAAGGGCCTTTGGGAAGAGGGGAGAAGGAGAGAAAAGAAGACGTGTTTTCCGTCAGTTCCGATCTATCTCATCTTTATGAGTTTACTTCATTTGAGCACACACGGAAGCCCCCTGTTATTGGCCTTACGCTAGATGATATTGATACACGCCAAGATTCGGACAGTTTTTGGTATTCTGAATATCCTTGGTATGCCATAGGGCGGCGTTACATGGAAGCTATTGTGCGGGCTGGCGGCATCCCCGTGGCTTTGGGACGTAATTTGTCGAGTGCAAGTTATTATGCGGATATTTTAGATGGGTTGCTTCTTGCAGGAAGCGGTTTTGACATTGAGCCTGTTTTGTATGGCGAGAATATTCGCCACAAGACAACCATCCCCCAGCCGAGCCCCATGCAAGCAGTATGGGCTTTAGCGCAAAAGATGTTGGTCCAAGCTAAGCCTTTGTTTGGCATTGGAAGCGGAATGCAGCTGATTAATGTTTTAAAAGGGGGCTCTCTCATTCAGCATATTCCCGAAGAAGTGCCCGAAGCGCGCGATCACGCTCAACACATGATGCTGATTTATCCGTATCACAAAGTCGAAATTGTGCAAGGAACGAAATTTTATGAAAGTATCTACAGATTTGACGCGACTTATGCCGAATCTATAAAAAATTCCTACAATAATTCTCTTTTTATTCAAACCAATAGCTACCACCACCAAGCCGTCAAAAAATTGGGGAAGGGGTTAAAAGTGACGGCCCAAACGGATGACGGAATTATTGAAGGGATTGAGGCCTCGCAAGGACCTTTTTGTGTGGGCGTAGAATGGCAGGCGGAATTTTTGATGAATCCCGTCGATCTTATTGTTTTTAAGAATTTTATCGACGCCGCGCGCGAAGGAAGGATGTAATGGCTTCTTTTCGAAACGCGCAATTTTCCAAGGCGATTCAAGACATTTCGGGAAAAGTGTCGTTGGTAGAACTTATTGGGGGAGAAATTCGCCTTCAAAAGAAAGGGGGAACATTTTGGGGCCTTTGCCCTTTCCATCCTGAAAAAACGCCCTCTTTTACCGTAAACGAAGCCAAAAATTTTTATCATTGCTTTGGATGCGGCGAACACGGCGACGCTATTAGTTACGTTATGAAAACGAAAAGCCAGCCTTTTCTTGAGGCGCTTAAGTTTTTGGCGGATCGTGCGGGCGTGACGTTGCCGCAGGCAAAAATCCTTACGCCTCAAGAAAAAGCCCTTGAGGATGAAAGGGAAAAAAAGAGAACAGACAGTTATGGACTCCACAAAGAAGCCGCAGACTATTGCCATCAAATTTTGAAAAATAGCCCTAAAGCGGAAAAAGCAAGAGAATATTTGAAGAATAGGGGCGTTTCTTGGGCAATCGCGCAACAATTCCAATTGGGCTATTGCGATGGATCTTTAACAAAACACTTGATTCCTTTAGTCTCAGAGCCCTCTCTCTTAGAGCAAATCGGCCTTTCGGTAAAAGGCGAACAAGAGCTTCATGATCGCTTTGGAGGGCGCCTCTTGTTTCCCATTCGTGATCCGCGCCATCGCGTTATAGCTTTTGGGGGACGGCTTATTTCCGAAAATAGCGGGAATCGCGCGAAGTATCTTAACTCGTCCGAAACGGACATTTTCCACAAAGGAAGCAATCTCTACAATTTAGATCAGGCGCTCGCGTCCTCGAAAAAAGAACCTCTTATTTTGGTGGAAGGCTACATGGACGTTATTGCCATGGTGCAATACGATTTCTCGCAGACGGTGGCCTCTCTGGGCACAGCGTTAACAGAAGAACAAATCGAAAGGGTTTGGCGTACGTGCGATCAGCCCGTTCTGTGTTTTGATGGCGACGCGGCTGGCCAAAAGGCGGCGCTTCGCGCGGTAAATCGGGCTCTGCCCCTTTTAAAGCCTGGGAAAACTTTGTTTTTTTGTTATTTGCCGAAAAATCTCGACCCGGACAATGTGTTGCGCCAGCAAGGACGAGCCGCCATGCAAGAGCGCCTCAGCAAGGCCCTCCCTCTTATTGATGTTTTATGGAACCACTGGGCGCAGCCCCTTTTGGATCCCCAAAGGACGGACTGGCTTCCAGAAGAAATGGCCGCGTTAAAAAAAGAAATTTCCGATACGATTCAAGTGATTCCCCACGAAGAAATCCGTTTTTCCTATCGCCAAATTCTTTTGGATCGTTTTTACGCCCTCAAGCGCCAAAAACGAGGGCTGCCTTTTTTTCAACATGAAAAAAAACTTTTTTTCAACAAAAATGAGCTTTCTCGGCCACAAAATATCCTTGGGCAAAAAATTCTTTTGGGGATTTTGCTAAAAAATCCTATTCTTTTAATAGAGGTAGAAGAATTGTTTTTGCGTATCGATTTTACAGATCTCACTTTAATCAAGGTTAAAGAGTGGCTTTTAGGCGAATGGTTTTCAGACCAAGACTTTTCCACAGAGAAAAGAACCCAACAGTGCACCGCCCTCCTTGAGAAAATGGGAGAATCCCTTTTAAAAACTCACGCTTCTTTTGTTTTTGATCCTGAAATTTCGAAAGAGGATTTAGTCCGACGATGGAAAGAGATTTGGTTTTACACTATTAATCTGCAGCTTTTAAAGGGAGATCGCGCACGCATAAAAGAAGAAGTGAAGGAAAACTTAGACACGCGCTCTTGGGAGCAAATGAAGGCTCTGTTTTTAGACGTCGTGCAACAACCCGAGAAAGAACAGAACCCGTAAAATATTTTTACAAAGAAAAAGGAGAAAATATGGCATTAAAGGCAACGCAATATGATGAAAATTCCATCGGATCGGAATGGGAAGGAAAGGAAGATATTCCTATTGTTGGGTTGAGCAAATCGAGTCCTGCTCTAAGAAAATTGCTAACGCTCGGAAAAGAGCGTGGGTTCATCACGTATGACGAAATGAACGAAGCGCTTCCAGAAGGAGGTTTGACGGCGGACCAAATTGAAGAATCGCTGGTACTGTTGTCCGATATAGGCATCAACATTATTGATAGCGACGAAGTTGAGGATCCCTTTATCGAAGATTTTTCGGAAATGGGAGATTTGTCGGGTTTTGTCCTTGAAGAAGCTCCTACTGAAGAAGAATCGGAAGCCAACACCGAACGCCGGGACGACCCTGTTCGAATGTATCTGCGTGAAATGGGAAATGTGGAACTTCTTTCGAGAGAGGGGGAAGTCGCCATTGCTAAGCGCATTGAGGCGGGACGCGAACAAATGGTAGGCGGCCTTTGTGAAAGCCCCATTACGGCCGAACTCTTCAAAAAATGGAACGATCTTTTGGCGCAAAAAAAGCTTTACATTCGCGATCTCATTGCCATCGATAGCGGAGAAGAGGAAGGTTCCGCGAAAGAAAATATTTCCGATGAGCTAGAATCCCTTGATCTTTCAGAGGAAGATGCAGGCGTTGGAAAGCCGGCCAACGCTTCTGAAGCACCCGCTCTGCCCAAGAATATTTGCGGAGATGAAGAACAAGACGCGATTCGCGCGCGTGTGGCCTCCTATCTTGACGGCTATTGTAAGCAATACACACAATTAGAGGCTGTTCAAAAGGCTTTTATTGCCAAAAACGGCCACATGAAGTGGGACAAAGACGAGGAATACACAGCAGCCAAGACGGCCAATATTGATGCATTTTTGAAAATGCACTTGCACGAATTGCGCCTTGATGAGCTTATGAAAGCGCATAGCGAAATACTTCGCCGCATTGTTGTTATGGAAACGCATCTTTTACAAAAGGCAGAAAGCCTCGGCATCAAAAGGGAAGTATTTTTAGCGCTTTTTAGCCAAGCGGAATACGACGAGAAATGGTTTGAATCTTTTAAGCAGCAGCCCCGTTTTCAAAAAAACTGGATGGAATTTGAAGAGAAAAATCACGAAGATCTTGAAAAAATCATGAAGGCTGTGATTGAAATAAAAAAAAGGACGGGGTTCCCCTTCCAAGATTTCCGTCACCTAATTCTTGCGATGCAAAAGGGAGAGCGCGAGGCCACGCATGCCAAGAAGCAGATGATTGAGGCTAACTTACGTTTGGTGATTTCGATTGCCAAAAAGTATACCAACCGCGGGCTTCAATTCTTGGACCTTATTCAAGAAGGGAATATTGGCCTTATGAAGGCGGTCGAAAAATTCGAATATAAACGCGGCTATAAGTTTTCGACCTATGCCACCTGGTGGATTCGGCAGGCGATTACGCGCTCTATTGCTGATCAGGCGCGTACCATCCGTATCCCTGTGCACATGATTGAGACGATCAACAAAATCGTTCGGACTTCTCGTCAAATGATCCACGAAATTGGGCGCGAGCCAACGCCGGAAGAATTAGCGGAACGGCTGGGCCTCCCTCTGGACAAAATTCGCAAAGTTCTCAAAATCGCCAAAGAACCTGTGAGTCTGGAGACGCCTATTGGCGATGAAGAAGACAGCCATTTGGGCGATTTTATTGAAGATAAAAACGTTATTCTGCCGATTGAATCCGCCATGCAAGCCAATTTGCGCGATACAACAACGCGTATTTTAGCGACCCTCACGCCGCGTGAAGAACGCGTTCTGCGCATGCGCTTTGGGATTGGTATGCATTCGGATCACACCCTTGAGGAAGTCGGGCAGCAGTTTTCTGTGACGCGGGAGCGCATCCGCCAAATTGAGGCTAAGGCGATTCGAAAACTAAAGCATCCCAGCCGTTCGCGGAAATTGAGGAGCTTTTTGGATTCGTAGACGCGAGGGGCGCCATCCTTTCCGGGAAGGGATTTACACGGAGGGGTTTTGTTGTTAGAAAAGATAGGGCCCCTCCTAACAAAGGGCGTGGAACGGTTGAAGGCGCGTCGTTCGACGAAAGCCTAGGCAAACGCGGGTGTAGCTCAATGGTAGAGTAGAAGCTTCCCAAGCTTAAGACGGGGGTCCGATTCCCCTCACCCGCTCCAAATTTCAGATGGTTTCTAAGATAAGAAAATTCCAAAAAGGCGCAAGACTGATCTTTCTTGACGAGTAGGATATTTCATCAGTGGACATTGTTCCACGTATGCCTAGAAAATAGAATCAGAGAACTATAAAAACCCTATGATTTTGAGCAGCTCGTCTATCTTCTGCTCGATTTCATCCCACTTAGGGTTACCTTTATAAGCCGCATTCAGCTTTTCTCTTAAGTCGGACCATTCTTTTTTTTGGTCATCCTCATAAGCATCATCCAGTTTTTTTATTAAGTCGAGCAATTCAGCATCCAGCTCTTTTATTGGGTCATCTTTATATTCAGTTTTTTTCTTAAAGCGAGAAATTTATCGTTCAGTTCTTTTATTGGATCATCAGCCAGCTTTTTCATTAAGCTGCGCAACTTAGGAATTGTTACCAAACAAAGTGGACGTGTCACCTTCCTATAGGTAAAAGGACATAGTTTCCTTCACCATGAAAATCATCACGGCATATATTAACGGCTTCGCGTTCGCTATCGGTGACCTTGCGTT
>BNTO01000029.1 GCA_025996655.1 Alphaproteobacteria bacterium | reverse complement strand
TTAATCCGATAGAACATTATTGGGGACATAGAAAACGTTGGTTGCGAGGGAATCGGGATCGTTTTGATTCTTTGGACCTAGGACTCGATTTTTTCTTTAAGTACGAATGCTGATGCTCATGCGATTTTTTAAAGGGAAGTGGTATAGTTGATGGTACTCCTCATAATTATCGGTTATAAAAAGTACGAAAAGGGAATGTTAACATATCCTGACGGAACGAAGTACGAGGGAGATTGGGTAAACGACAAGAAACAAGGATTCGGAGTAGGACAGACAAGTAATCCATGAGGGAGAATAGAAGGATAGTAAATCCCTGAAAACACAGTAGATAACACACCCGCAGCGCCCAGGGTAGACTCGAGGTGCTCAGTTCTCCCCAGTGGTCTTGTAGGGCGACTACCCCTCGCAATAATTCTTGTTTCTACAAAATCCCCTAAGCACTCGCTGGAACAAACTCTTTTTCTACAGGCGTACGTCCCTCAAGCTGCGCGATTCGGGCGGATTTCCCCGTGCGCTCCCTTAGATAATACAATTTAGCGCGGCGCACGCGTCCTTGGCGGATCAACTGAATGGTAATGTTCGGCGAATACAAAGAAAAAACGCGCTCCACCCCTTCGCCGTAGGACATTTTACGGACACGGAACGAGGACCGAATGCCGCGATTCTTACGGCCGACAACAACGCCCTCGAAGGCTTGAATTCTCTCGCGTCCGCCTTCGACAACTTTCACGTTGCCGCGGACCGTGTCGCCTGCCTTAAACTCCGGATAAGTCTTCCCGTTGGCGACTTTTTGGATATGCTCTTTTTCAATTTGTTGCAATAAATTCATAAAAACCTCTTGGACTTAGGCGCCGGACGTTCCGCCCTGCGCCTCGTTTTTCTTTTTCAAATACGTGTTCCACAAATCAGGTCGCCGCGTTTTTGTTATCTCTTCTGCCTGTTTCCTCTGCCATGAGGCTATCTCTTTGTGGTTCCCCGACCGCAGAATCTCGGGCACAAGCCTTCCTTTCCAATCACACGGTTTAGTATACTGCGGAAATTCGAGTAAATCTAGTTCGAAACTTTCGAGGCTAAGAGATTCGGGGCTGTGAACAATTCCAGGAAGCAAGCGAATGCACGCGTCCATGAGCGTTAGGGCTGCGATTTCGCCGCCGGAGAGGATATAGTCGCCGACATTAATCTCCATAAGCCCTCGCGTTTCGCGCCAATATTCAATCACGCGCTCGTCAATCCCTTCATAGCGGCCACATAAAAGGATGAGATGATCGCTTTGCGCAAAAGAATGTGCCAGGGCTTGCGTAAAAGGGCGACCGCGTGGGCTTAGGGCGAGAATAGGCGTGACGTCAGGGCAGTTTTGGGTGGCGTGTTCAAGGGCGGCGTGCACAATGTCGGGCTTCAAAAGGAGGCCAGCATTCGGGCCGTAGCTGGTATCATCCACCGTGCGGCGCTTGTCTGAGGCGAAATCGGAAAGGCACGTTGTCGAAAAGGTCCAGATTTTTTCTTTAAGGCCTTTTCCTGCAAGCGAATAGGCGAGAGGGCCCGGGAACATTTCGGGGAAAAGAGTGAGGATGTGAGCGTGCCACGTCATGCTGAAATTTCTGCAGCGTTTAGGGGAGAGGAGGAGTCTTCCTTGTTTTCGCGACTTTGTTTAACAAAAAAATAAATTTTTTCAAGAACAGGTTGAAGTTTTTCGCGCATCGCCGCCGAAATAAAGAAAACGTTAGGATTCAAGGCGGCAAATTTTTTTGCGAGTTTTTTTTGTTCTTTTTCGGACACAAGCTCCATTTTATTGAGCGCCACAATTTCAGGCTTTGCGGCCAGCGAGAAAGGCGAAGAAGCGAAGGACGACGGTACTCCGAGGGAGGCGGGGGCGGACTCTTCGGCATCTTGACTATAGGCCATCAGCTCATGCCGAATCGTTTGGTAATCGCCCCAAGGGTCCTCGCGGCTTGCGTCGACAATATGCAACAACGCACCGCATCGTTCGGCGTGTTTCAAAAATTTTGGGCCGAGGCCGCGTCCCAAATGGGCGTCTTGAATGAGGCCGGGCAAATCGGCCAACACAAACTCGCTCTCGAAACAAGAAACGACGCCTAGCTGCGGATGAAGCGTGGTAAACGGATAATCCGCAATTTTAGGTTTCGTGCGGCTTACGGCTTGCAGAAACGTCGATTTCCCTGCGTTCGGAAGACCGATAAGCCCCACGTCGGCGATGAGCTTCAGGCGCAGCCAAACCCCTTTTTCTTCCCCGGGCCACCCGCTGTCGGCGCGGCGCGGCGCTTGATTGACGGAGGTTTTATAATGTTCATTGCCGAACCCGCCATCGCCCCCTCTTAGCAAAAGGGCCGTTTGGCCGGGCGTATGGATGTCGACAATAAGCGTGCGCCCATCTTCTTCAAAAATTTGCGTGCCTAGTGGGACCTTGAGCGTGAGCGACGCCCCTTTGGCCCCGGTGCGGTTGTACCCTTCGCCCGGGCGGCCGGACTCCGCTTTAAAATGTTGCTGATAGCGATAATCAATGAGCGTATTGAGATTGCTGACGGCTGCTGCCCAAATATCGCCGCCGCGGCCCCCATTTCCGCCGTTTGGCCCGCCGAACTCAATGAATTTCTCGCGCCGAAAACTGAGACAGCCCGCACCACCGTTTCCGGATTTAATAAAAACTTTGGCTTCGTCGAGAAATTTCATGAAAAACTTGAAGGAGACGCGGCGACTACGGCGCGCTTTCTTTTGTGGGCTCAAGATGCTTCATTATAAGCAGATAAACGGTGAGCGACAAAGAGTTATAGGTTCCTTAATATATTCCACTCTAAAAAACGTCCTTTCCTTTTTTTACTAAAACTCCGTAGAATGGCGTAAGATTTTTGGGAAATGGGGCTTTATGTCTGTTGGCTCTTTCCTTGCGGGAACAGGTTGGGCAGCCCCTTCAAGAAGCGTTTCGAACGAGGATCTTTCTCGAACGCTTGATACGAGCGATGCCTGGATTCGCGAGCGAACAGGCATTCAGGCGCGCCGCGTCGCGTCGCATGAAACAGTGGCTTCTCTCAGTGTGCAGGCGTCCCAGCAGGCTTTGGCGCGCGCGCACATTCAAGCGGACCACGTTGATGCCATTATTTTGGCCACAACCTCGCCGGATCATTCGCTGCCCGCTACAGCCACGCACATTCAACAGGAATTAGGCGCTAGTCGCGCTTTTGCGTTTGATCTTCAGGCGGTTTGTTCCGGATTTCTTTTCGCCTTATCTGTGGCGGATCATTTTATCCGTGCACAAACGTGCCAAACCGTTTTGGTGATTGGGGCGGATATCATGTCGCGCCTCGTGGATTGGACGGATCGCTCTACATGCGTTTTATTCGGGGATGCCGCAGGGGCTACGCTTTTGACGGCTACAGAAGGGCCGTCCCGCGTTTTGTCGACCCATTTATTTTCCGACGGTGCGGGGTACGACGCTCTTTATGCCGATGCCCTTGTCCCTACCTCCGCAGGGCGCGGCGCCATCAAGATGAACGGGCGCAGCGTCTATATTACGGCCATTGAAAAAATGGAAGCCTCCTTGCGAAGTGCTTTGGAGCAGAATCACGCCACGGTTGCTGACATTGACTGGTTTGTGCCGCATCAGGCGAACAAACGCATTATGGACGTTGTGGCGAAACGGCTTGATCTTCCTGAAGAAAAAATCATTGTAACGATTGATTCTTTTGCGAACACCTCGGCTGCTACCATTCCTCTTTCCCTCGCCTTGGCCGAGCAAGATGGACGGATTCAAAAGGGCGATCTTGTGGCATTATCCGCGATGGGGGCGGGTTTTACGTGGGGAGCGAGCTTGGTTCGGTGGTGAGATTCTTTACGCGTTTTCTTGTCGGGGCACACTTCTTTCCCAACTTCCGCCTTCTGGAACGTTTAAATAATTTTTTCGACTTTCAATTTGGCTTCTGTCAGTCTGCGCCCGCAATAAAGGCGAATTTTGTTGGCCAGTTCGCCTCATCCAGCGACACATTTCCTTGCTCAAGCGTAGCCACAAACGACTCTAGGCGACCTAAAGCTTCTTCAAAGGGGAGTTTGCTAATCGCTTTGTCTGTAATATTTTGCATTAAACATTTTGTTTGGACCAAGAAGGATGGTCCGACTCAAAGGGGTGATTTTGTAGCACTATACTACGTCCCTTTTAAAGATCGCAGGATATTTTCTTATTGTTTTGATCTCCAAAGAAAATACAGCGCACCCTTTAAAGGGGAAGTAGTATAGCATTGGTCCGTTCAAGTTCTGTTCGTTATTAGCAGGATGTTTACAGGAGGGCCACCTTCAAAGTGGTCCTCACTCTTTTTTTTCTATTTTGGGTCTGGGTAAAGATCCTCTGTTTCTTTTTCCATGCGGTCGTCTGGCAAATATAGATTATTTTTCGAACAAATATTGTGCACGTAGTGAACTATTGTACCAAGAAATTTTTCCAGAGCCCTGCGTTTTTCTTGCTCAAGCATCGTGGTTTCATCAGGATGCGAAGCAAGAGCCAAGGCCCATTTATAATCCTGGTTTCTTCTCATAAGTCCTGGTAAGTAGTTAACGATGTATCTCACAACAAAATCTTTCGATTGATTTTTTAACCTGTAATCTTGTTGTATTTCTGCTACATATTTAGAAAACTTGGTCCCTGGTTCCTCAGAAATTTCAACCAAAACGTCGATGTCTTTTTCCTCCATTGCAGGAATCCTTCCATAGCAAAGATCAGGTAATGTTTCGCCTAAAAGCTCTAAATCTTCTGCAGCTTTTTCGCAACGCGCTTTAAATGCATCCAATCCCTGTTGCTTCTGTTGAGCTAATTCAGTATAGTGCTCCGTTCTCCATACTTGGCTCCCGACACGAGCTTCGTAAGCCTCGTTCGTTTCGCCCTCAATTTGTCGACAGCTTAGAAAATCTATAAGCGATGATTTTGACGACCAACCTTTTTCTCTGCAGAACTGATCCTGTGCGGCGGAATTTTCCGTCTCTTTGGCTTCTATAAATTGGAAAAATGTATTGGTATACGCGACCGGATCAAAACCCCTAGGACAAGATTTCAAAATTTGTGCAAGGGCAGCAGAAGAAGGACCTTGCTGTATGGGCGCAACTGTGTCCGTAGACGCTTGTGTGGAAAAAGAGAAAACACTTAACCCCAGTAAAAGGCAGGAACGATTTAGCATAATTTAAAACAAAAAAGAGAAGCACTAAGCACAGTGTATCGCGTCTTCTATATAGGTGTCAAGTTTTTTGATTTATGCTTCTTACTATGCTAGATCCTTATTTTAAAAAGCTTCGAAAAAATTGCCCCCAGCGTTTTTCAAATTTCCGCCTTCTGGGACGTTTGAATAATTTTTTCAACTTTCAGTTTGGCTTCTGTCAGCCTTTGCTCGCAATGAAGGCGGATTTTGTTGGCCAGTTCGAAAACGGCGACCGCCTCATCTAGCGATACATTCCCTTGCTCAAGCGCAGCCACAAGCGACTCTAGGCGCCCTAGCGCCTCTTCGAAGGGGAGCTTGCTAATCGCTTCATCTGTAATATTTTGCATAAAGTCTTTCTTGTGTCGCTACCCTCTTCTCTTTGTATATCTATAATTTTGAAGAGATGCAATTTCTTTGTGAAGAAAATCAAAAAAGGAAAAGATCCTTGTAAGCGTTAACGTCATAATCTCTTGAAAAAGCTTTTAAGGATTGCAAAAGGACCGGAGAACAAAAACTTGTTCTTGACAAAAAGTAATTAATAAGTATATTATATATAATATAAAGTTATTTTTTGATATAAAAGACATGAATAATTATTTTTTAAAGATATTAAGCTTATCCTCGGTTTTTTTGTTTTCAGGCGCCGTTTCTACAAGTTTTGGGTCGCAAGACGAGGGGTGGCGCGTGAGGGACCTTTATAAGATCTATTGTGGAAGTGAAGGTCCTATGATGCAAGAGCAAACGTGTCATCAACTTATTACACGCGCAAAAGAAGGGGATGACGCTGCAGCGGACTGTGTTGGAAGGATTGCCTCGGCTAATGTAGAAAATGCAAATTCTTTGATATCTCCTTTTAACGCGCTTGTCGCTATTGCTAAGGAAAGTAAAACGGCTGAGGCCAGAGAGGTTGCAACTGAATACGTAGGGAGAATTGTTAACCATGTCCATCATTTAAATAAGAACAGCTTTTCGGACTTACAATGGGGTTTTGACGCAATTGTCGCTCTTGCACAAGAGGGTGATGCCAAGGAAACGGGTTACGCTGTTCTCTATCTTGGGACGATTGTCTATGAAGATCTTAGACGAGGTCCAGCCAATGTCCTCTCTTTAGATGTAAAGCCAGGTTTTGAAGCGCTGATAAATATTATTAAAAATGTTGCTCATTATGGTCGTCCGGCGGCACTAGCATACCTGACGGATATATCTCATATATCTAAATCTAATAGACTACTCGAAACATTTATCCAGAAAGCCAAGGAAACGCTTGATGAACTTCATAATAAGAAAGATGCTGGAAAAAGGTAAGGTAATGAAGATGATCGCATCTTACATGCAAAGAATAAAAAAAATTCAAAGGATCTTAGAGGACTTGGCAACGACCGACTCTCACGTGCCTTAAAACAAAGTACAATAGACGCTGAACCGTTTCACAGCCGAGTTCGGAATGGGATCGTACGTCGCGGCAAAGTCTCGCTAACCGCCATAGAGACTTTGGGTTAATCCTTACCTTAAAATTCAGAGCCCTTTAAGGCTCAGAAGAAGTGCTCTTTGAGCCTTAGTTTTCGTCTGTTACTTTTTTCCTCGTTCATCAACCAAAATACATTTTTCTGGCAAAGTGACCTCACCCTTTATCTTTGCACACTTGTCGATTTTTAAAGCTGTCAACGAACTTGGTACCTTTATAGTGCCTCCGATGTCTCCTTGAATTTCTAAAGTTTTCAGTTGCGTACATGAGGACAGTACAAGATTTCCTGTTATGTTGGCACGCCAAGTAAAAACCAAAGTCTCGGGCGAACTCGGCAACACAAGATCCCCGCCAACTCTTTCTTCAAAACGAAACGGCTTATCAAAGTAATCTTTTCGTATTTTTTTATCTTTAGAAAGAATGAGATGAAAAAGAGATGGGCGACTGTGGGTTATAGCCAGGTAAAACAAATGAAACATATTATGACTTTTAAAAAACTCTTCAGTAGTGATTACTTTTTCTATTCTAGAATCTCCAAGAATTTTTCTCATAATTTCTTCGTCATTCATAGCAGAGGAAGAGGTGGCCCCTGATGTATCAGGAGAGCACATGGCTGCTATATCTAGAATACTGTAAGTTTCTACCAGAGTGAAAGTTGTCTTGTTTATCCGTGAAAAAAGTTCATAAAAAGTTCGTAACTCAAGGGCAAAAACTTTGTCGGAGTCGAAGTTAATCCCTAGTACCGTTAGTGGATCGGCCCCCATTTTCAGGAGATGGAGGATACTCTCCTTAGAACAGTTGTTTTTTATGGCGTTTGCAAGAGGGAAGGTATTGTATATATATTTTGTGTCGTTGACCGATCCTGGATCAATTTTTCCAGAAACTAAGTCTCTTTCCATTTCAGCTAATTCGGCCGGATTTTGCAAGTCGTAAGAGTTAACACCTCTTTTTCTTCCTTCCAAGAATTTCATAACGGCAGAAGTTGTTTCCGCATCAAAACGAATTTTGTACGTAGGGTCCTCCGTCCCCTGGTATTTCCTTTTTGATGGTTCTGAGAGGGCCTTTGACTCTTCTTTCGTTAGGATTTCATCCCAGCTAGGTTGAAGTCCGAACTCACTCTTAATCCCAAAACTGAATAATGTTTGAGACATGCAAAAAGGTGCCTGATCAATAGCCGCAGGGCAATGAAACCTATGTTGTTCTCGAGAGCTTATCTCTAAAGATTCAACAGCGGCCTCTCAAATGTTGTATATCTGCTCATGTTGTCTATCTTCTATGATGAAACATAGCTCATCTATTAGTAGAATATTTTTACCAGACATAGTCAGTTTTTCTTCATGGTTTTGGCTTAGAATGTCCGATTCATCTTCGTCCAAATCATTCAACAAGTAAGCGTCCAAGTAAACACATAAGGCGAGAAGTTCTTGTGACATGTTGATCTGACCCGTCTCACTTATGTGTGAGAAAAGAATGTTCCCAAATCCTCTGCTTATGGCTGTTGCAATGGTTTTCTTACAAAAATCTTTTTGAATGGCTTGTGTTTCAAGAGAAGCCTTATTGAGCAAGATCATTAGTTTAGCTAGGACTGGGGCCATCCGTTCAGGTTTTAGCATAGGAAAAAATTCATCA